>NZ_RZOS01000257.1:0-8112 GCF_004022605.1 Mesorhizobium sp. M4B.F.Ca.ET.089.01.1.1 | reverse complement strand
GCGTCGCGGATTTCCATGCGCTCGTAGAAACGCGGGCCGCCGATGACGCGGTAACTCAGGCCGAGCGTGATGAAGCGTTCTTCGAAAGCGCGCATCTGGAAGGATGCGCGCACCAGGATCGCCATGTCGTTTAGATTGTGCTTCTGCCGCTGATAGGCCTCGATGGTCTCGCCGACGGCGCGCGCCTCTTCCTCCGAATCCCAGGCGGCATGGACATGCACCTTGTCATCCTCGGGATCGTTGCGGTCGGTGAACAGCGTCTTGCCGAAGCGGCCTTCGTTGAAGGCGATGAGATGCGAGGCCGCACCGAGGATATGCGCGGTCGAGCGATAGTTGCGTTCGAGCCTTATGATGGTGGCGCCGGGGAAATCCTTGTCGAAGCGAAGGATGTTGTCGACTTCGGCACCGCGCCAGCCATAGATCGATTGGTCGTCGTCGCCGACACAGCAGATGTTGACGGTGGCCGGGCGGGAATTCCCCTCCCCCTTGAGGGGAGGGTGGCCGGGCGAAGCCCGGTCGGGTGGGGTCCTCGCGGCAGTGCTCGACGCCCCTGTGCTCGATGACCGGGCGGTGCCTTCTGTGGCGACCCCCTCCGCCCGCTTCGCAGGCACCTCCCCCTCAAGGGGGGAGGATTGCGGCCGCTGCGCCAGCAGGCGCAGCCACATATACTGCGCGGTGTTGGTGTCCTGGTACTCGTCGACGAGGATGTATTTGAAGCGCCTGTGGTAGTCCTTCAGCACATCCGGGTAGGCGCGGAAGATGCGGATCGGATGGCAGAGCAGGTCGCCGAAATCGCAGGCGTTCAGGGTCTGCAGCCGCTCCTGATAGGCCTTGTAGAGCTCGCGCCCCTTGCCGTTGGCGAAGCTGCGGGCGTCGCCCTCGGGGATGTCGGCGGGGCCGAGGCCCTTGTTCTTCCAGCCGTCGATCATCTGCGCGAACTGCTTGGCCGGCCAGCGCTTGTCGTCCAGCCCCTCGGCCTGGATGAGCTGCTTGATCAGACGCACGACATCGTCGGTGTCGAGGATGGTGAAATCGGATTTCAGCCCGGCGAGCTCGGCGTGACGGCGCAGCAGCTTGACGCCGATCGAGTGGAAGGTGCCGAGCCACGGCATGCCCTCGATCTTTTCGCCGACGAGTAGGCCAATACGGGTCTTCATCTCGCGTGCGGCCTTGTTTGTGAAGGTGACCGCGAGAATCTCCCATGGATTCGCTTTATGGGTTGAAAGGATGTGGGCGATGCGGGTGGTGAGCACGCGCGTCTTGCCGGTGCCGGCGCCGGCCAGCACCAGTACCGGGCCTTCGGTGGTCTCGACCGCCAGCCGCTGCTCGGGATTCAGGCCCTTCAGATAGTCGGGCGCGCTGTTCTGACCGCTGCGGGCGGCCATGGCGCGCGCGGCTATGCCGGACGGGGCCGCGGGCCGCGCATTCGGTTCGTCAAAGAAGGGCATGTCTTCCGCAAAGCCGGACATTGCCCCCGAATGTAGTGATTCGGCAGCGAAAGGCCAGAAGTGTCTACGTTTTGTTCTGGTTTGGCGACACGATTGCCGGGCGTGGTGGCTTTTCCAGCGCCCGGCAAGCGCCTCGAAGCGCTTATCCGGCGGCTGCCCGCATGCGCTCGCCGATCTTATCGGCGACGTAGCCGGCATCGCGTGCCGCGCCGTGGATCATGGTGGAGGAGGTCGAGTGCTGGAAATGCAGGCCGCAGACATACAGTCCCGGTTCGCCTTCGACGGCGCCGCGATACTGCTTCACCCGGCCGGTGCCGTCGAAGATCGGCAGCTTGATCCAGTCGAGCCCGGCCCGGAACCCGGTGCACCAGATGATGTTGGCAACGTCGAGAAGCTGGCCGCCGTCGAGCAGCGGCTTGCCGTCGCGAGCACCGGCGACGCGAGGGACCCGGCGGACGCCGGCGGCGTCCAGATCCTGCGGCTTGACCCGGATCAGCGGCAGGCCATGCGACAACTGCTCCGGCTTGGCCCTGCGGCCCATCGGCGTGTCGACGGTGAGCAAACGGTGGAAAACGATGCGCAGGACGACCGGCAGGACCAGACGCATCGCGAAATAGCCATTGTAGGCGACCGGGATGTGGCCCGGATGGCGGCCCGACAGCCACACCTGATGCGTTCGCGCGACATCCATGGCGATTTCCGCACCGGAATTGCTGGCGCCGACCAAAAGCACGCCACCTGCCTTGAGCTGTTCCGGGTTCTTGTAGGCGACCGAATGCAATTGCCGGATCGACGGATCGAACGACGCCGCGAAATCCGGGATCTTCGGCTTCTGATAGCTCGAGGCGGCGGCGACGACGTGCTTGGCGATGTAGCGGGTCTGGCCTGATGTGACGATGTAGCGCTCGCCGGAACGGGTCACCTCGTCGACCTTGACGCCAGTGCGCACCGGCAAGGCAAACCTCCGCGCATAGGCCTCGAGATAGTCGGCCATTTCGTCCTTGGTCGGGAATGAATAGCGCGCGGCGGGGAAGGGCATGCCGACCAGACCGTCGAAGCGCGCCGGCGTGAAGAGGCGCAGCGAATCCCAGCGCGAGCGCCAGATGTCGCCGACGCGTTCGCGGCCCTCCAGGATGACGAACTTCACCCCCTTGCGGGCGAGGTGATAGCCGACGGAAAGGCCGTTCTGGCCGGCGCCGATGACCACGACGTCGACCTGTTCTTCCCTGAGCGCGGGCCGCGTTTCGTCGCCTGATGATGGATCGCTGCCGGTTGCCTGCAGCGCATCGGCCTCCAGGTGCATGAAGGCCGCGCCCTGTTCCAGCAGGGCGCCGGCGCGTGCCCTGGTCTCGGCGATGCGGATATTGTGACGGCCGCGCAGGGTCATTGCCTGCATCGCGGCCTTTCCGGATATCGAAGTCGGGTTCATGATCGCTCCATCTGCTTCGTCACTGGCGGACCAAAAATAAGGGAACGGCGCCGCGGCGCTTCGGGGAGACACCTCACGAGTCAGAAAAATGCGATGGGGATTTTTCCCCATGCCGCTAGAGCGTTTCATCGTTTCACGGAAACGCCGAACCGCTCTATCTCTTTGCTTTGACGCAATTCCGGACGGAAACCGTTTCACACTTTTCCGGGAATTGCTCGAGGTCAGAAAATCGTTGCGTCAGAGCAGGCCGTTCTGAAAGCCGTAGGCTGTGGCAGCCGCGCGCGAGTTGACCGCCAGCTTGTCGAATATGTTGCTGAGATGCCGGTCGACGGTCTTTTCGCTGAGGCCAAGGTCGGTTGCTATCGTCCTGTTGGTCTTGCCGGTGGCGACAAGGCCAAGAACTTCGATCTCGCGCCGGGTCAGCCCATGCGAAGGCAAGCTCGTCGGCCGGGTCAGTGCGGCGACCCGGGCGAGGTCGGGCGCGGCGCCGAGGCCGGCAAAAACCGCACGGGCGGCATCGAATTCGAGCTCGGTGCCGTCTTCGTCGCCAAGCATGCGGCAGGCCTGCCCGGCAAGCACGCGCAGCCGCGCCTCGAGATAGGGAGCGCCGGCACGCTGCCAGGTCGTCAGCGCGGCGCGGAAATGGCCGAGCGCGGTCGCGGCGCTGCCTTCGCGCAAGTCGATCTCGCCTCTCGCCTGCGAGGCCATCGCCGCCAGGATGTCGGTCGCGAAACGGCTGGCGATCGCTTCCAGCTCCTGGCAGGCGTCGCGTGCCTCCTCGATTGCGCCGGCGGCGATCATGATCTCGACCAGAGCCGGCAGCAGGCGGGCGCGGCCGAGTGGAGCCTTGGTCGTGGCGAGCACGCGGCGAAGGGTTGCCGCAGCCTGTTCGGCCCGGCCCTGCGCCAGCCGCAGCAGCGCCATGCCGGGCTGCGGTTCGAGCCCGAGCCGGCTGGCAGTGCGGTAGAGGTCCTCGGCGGCGGCGAACTCGCCGCGCAAGCGATGGATTTCGGCCTCCTGGTAGGCCGCGCCCGCCGCCGCCTCGCTGGCGGTGGTATGGGCCAACGACGTCGTCGCGCGGCGTGCCTCGGCGATCGCGTCCTGCCAGGCGCCGTTCAATTCCATGATCTCGGCGCGGTGCAAAAGGCAGACGCCGTTGAACTGGACAAGCTGCGGCTGCGTTCCGCACCAGTTCGACAGCGCCTCGGTCCATTCGCGCGAGCGGTCGAGCGCATAGACCTGCCGGCATGCGGCGATGAGGTTGCAGTAGATCAGGCCGGTGACGATGGGCGAGAGCTTTCCGTCGACGGCCGGCAGCATGGCCTCGTCGAGCGAGGCGATGCCTTCGTCGATCCGGCCCTGCCGCACCAGTGCACGGCCGAGATAGCATCTGGCGAAGGCGACGAGGTCGATATCGCAACAGCGCTCGCCGATCGCCAGGGCCTGGCTCGCCAGCGGCGCGGCGGCCGGATCGTTACCCGTCATGAGTTCCTTCTGGGCCGCCAGCAAGATCAGATAGCCATGCGCCGCGCATTCGCGACCGAAGCCGTCGGCCAGGCGCTGGGCCTGCTGGATGCAGGCCGTCGCGTGGCCTTCCTCGCCGAGGGCAAGAAGCCGGAAGCCGCGAAAGAACGCCCAATACGCCGCCCGGTCGTAACGGCCCGCCTCGACATAGGCCTCGAACAGACGGTCACCGGCGACCTGGCTGTCCTGATCGCGGTCGAGCATGGCGGCCGACCAGAGCTGTCGTTCGAGATCGTCCGGGCCCAGCGGCGCGATCGCGTCCGTGGCCTGCAGAAGCGCGAACGCATCCGCCCATGCCCGCTGCGCGTAGGCGTGGCGGGCCTTTTCAAGCAACGAGGCGGCGTCGGCCTTCATCGGTAAAGCATAGCATCGCCCGATTGCCGGCAGAAGAATGGCGACCGCCAGGCGTCGTCATTTCGACGTGAACGGCAGGACCGAGCAATGCCCGCGACATCGTTGGATATTGTCCTGCTAATTTGACACCTCGCGCGAGCGGGCAGAAAACTACGGCGGCGAGGTGAAACAGACTCGAAAGCGCGTTACGGTTGCATTTGGCGACGGCGGTTTCCGGACGCTCGCCTGCTGCGCCTGAAGGAGTGTCGTCATGGCAACCATCCTCACCGCCGTAATCCTTGCTTTCATCGGTCTGGTTCTTGGCGGCGGCGGCATCCGGTTGGCGATGCTCGGCGGCAGCTGGTACTACGTCATTGTCGGCCTTGCATTCCTAGTCACCGCCTGGCTGCTGTTCCGGCGCAGATCGACAGGACTTTGGCTCTATGCGGCGATCGTGATCGGCACGCTGTGCTGGGCGGTCTGGGAAGCCGGCTTCGACTGGTGGGATCTGGGTCCGCGCGGCGGCGTCATCGTGCTTTTGGCGCTGTGGCTGCTGACGCCTTGGGCGAGGCGAGGGCTCACCGGTCCCGATGGACGCGCGCCGCTGATCCTGGCGGTGCTGGCCTCGCTGGCCGTGGCCGGCTATTCGATGACCGCCGACCCAAAGGACATTGCCGGCGAGCTCAGCGCCGACAAGGTGACGCCGACGGCCGATCTCGGCGGCAACGTGCCGGAAGGCGAATGGCACTTCTACGGGCGCACGCCCTTCGGCCAGCGCTATTCGCCGCTCAACCAGATCACCGTCGACAACGTGGCTTCGCTGCAGCCGGCCTGGACCTATCGTACTGGCGACGTGAAGGGTCCGGACGACATCGGCGAGACGACCTATCAGGTGACGCCGCTGAAGATTGGCGATGCGCTCTACATCTGCACGCCGCACAACTTCGCCATCGCCATCGATGCCACGACCGGCAAGGAGAAATGGCGCTTCGACCCGAAGATCAAGCTCGATCCGAACCGGCAGCACCAGACCTGCCGCGGCGTGTCCTATTATGCCGACGGCAAGATCGCCGCCGGCCAGCCGTGCGCTGCGCGCGTCTATCTGCCGACCTCCGACGCGCGGCTGATCGCGCTCGACGCCGCGAACGGGCAGGTGTGTGCCTCCTTTGCGGAGGGCGGCACGCTGAACTTGCTCGCCAACATGCCGTATCCGAAGTCGGGCTACTACTATTCGACCTCGGCGCCGCTCATCGTCGGCGGCAAGATCATCGTCGGCGGCGCGGTCAACGACAATTATTCCACGCAGGAACCGTCGGGCGTCATCCGCGCCTTCGACGTCGACAGCGGCGCGCTGCTGTGGAACTGGGATTCCGGCAATCCGGACCAGACGACGCCGCTGCCGGCCGGCCAGACCTACACCAACAACTCGCCCAACATGTGGTCGACGCCGAGCGCCGACGAGAAGCTCGGCCTGCTCTACGTGCCGCTCGGCAACCAGACGCCGGACCAGCTCGGCGCCGGGCGCAGCGCCAATGTCGAGAAATTCTCGTCCTCGATCACCGCGCTCGACCTCAACAGCGGGCAGGTGCGCTGGGTGCGGCAGACCGTGCATCATGACCTTTGGGACATGGACGTGCCGGCGCAGCCATCGCTGGTCGACATCACCACGTCGAGCGGCGTCGTGCCGGGGCTGGTCGGGCCGACCAAGCAGGGCGATCTTTACGTGCTCGACCGGCGCAGCGGCGAGCCGATCATTCCCGTCAAGGAGGTGCCGGCCCCGGGCGGCGCGATCGAGGGCGACCACACCGCGCCGACGCAGCCGGAATCGGACCTCTCCTTCAATCCGAAGCCGCTGACCGGCGCCGACATGTGGGGCATCACCATGTTCGACCAGCTGGCCTGCCGGATCGAGCTCAAGGGCCTGCGCTATGAGGGCCGCTACACGCCGCCATCCGAGCAGGGCTCGCTGGTCTATCCCGGCAATTTCGGCGTCTTCAACTGGGGCGGCGTGGCAGTCGATCCTGTCCGGCAGGTGATGTTCGGCATGCCGACCTATCTGGCGTTCAAGTCGCAGCTCATCCCGCGCGACCAGGTGCCGCCACCGGACGAAGGACGCGGCAGCGAACAAGGGCTCAACCGCAACGAGGGCGCGCCTTACGCGGTGGTGATGGGGCCGTTCCTGTCGCCGCTCGGCATCCCCTGCCAGGCGCCGCCCTGGGGCTATGTCGCCGGCGCCGATCTCAGGACCGGCAAGATCGCCTACAAGCACCGCAACGGCACCGTGCGCGACATGACACCGCTGCCGCTGCCGTTCAAGGTCGGCGTGCCTGGCATTGGCGGGCCGATGATCACCGCCGGTGGGGTCGCGTTCCTGGGGGCGGCTGTCGACGATTATCTGCGCGCCTATGATCTGACGACCGGCAGGCAGCTTTGGAAGGCCAGGCTGCCGGCCGGCGGCCAGTCGACGCCGATGACCTATACGGTCGCCGACGGCCGCCAGTTCGTGGTCATCGTCGCCGGCGGCCACGGCTCGGTCGGCACCAAGCCGGGTGATTATGTGATGGCTTACGCTTTGCCGAAGTGAAGGCCTGTTCAGAGCCCGAGGTGGCCTTTGAGGCCCGGCACCGAGCCAAGCACCTGATTGGTGAGATCCGGGCCGGCGGCGGCTTCCGCTTGCTGGACCAGCGTGGCGCCGGCCTTTTGAATCTGCGCCATGTCGAGGCTGGAGGCCCTGAGCGCGGCGATGCCGTTGATCAGCGCGCCGGTCTTCTCGCCGAGCACGCCGCCAAGCGCCCCCTGCAGCGACGACAGCAGGCCGCCGCTCGAGCCGCCGGATGCACCTGCGGCCATGACATCATATTTCCGGGCCAGCGCATCCGCGCCGGGGATCTTGGCAAAGAAGCTCGAGGCGCTGGTGCCGTCCGCCTCGTGCTCGAGCACCGAGAAGATGGTGCCGACGACCTTTTCCGTCACCGCATGGTCGAGGCCGGCCTTGGCGGAGACTGTGTTCACGATGTCCTGAACGTCCATGGTCTTCCCCTCGGTGTTGGCGCTTAGTTGTCGGATTTCGCGCGGCCGGGCCGGCGTTGCTCGCTTCTGACCTTGACCGCCGCCCGGTTGAGGGCCGCGGATCGCAGCGCCAGAAGGGCCGCGCTGGCCAGCATGAGCGCGCTTGCGACGATCGGAGCGGACAAGGTCATGAGCGTTGTTCCTTCTCTTCAGGCATCGCCGTGGCAGGCGAAGCCGATCTCAGCTTCCCCTTATATTGTGGCAACGCCATCAAGATTTGCCGAAATGACCAAAATGTGATGGGGCCCCGGACGGGCCGCCCGCCTTTGGATTGCGTTGCGCCTAATTTTTATGGTCCTATTCAATAGC
>NZ_RZOS01000256.1:0-8149 GCF_004022605.1 Mesorhizobium sp. M4B.F.Ca.ET.089.01.1.1 | reverse complement strand
GCGCCAAGAACAAGGACACGGCGATGAAGTTCCTCGCCGCGGCGAGCAGCGCCACCGGCCAGGCGAAGTTCGCCGAGGCGAGCGGCTATGCGCCGATCAACACCAAGGCCAAGGCTGAGATGCCCGCCGACGTGGTCAAGGGTCTGCCCGACGCCCATGTCGACGGCCAGATCAACCTCGACATGAACTACTGGGCCGAGCATCGCGACGAGATCGCCACGCGCTGGTACGCCTGGCAGGCGAAATAACGCCCGCCTTCTCGTGACAGAAGCGGGACGGCTTCCGCCGTCCCGCTTCGCAGCCCAGGATACCGCTTATGTCGGTGGAAATTGAGCAGAGCAGCGCCAGAATGCGTCTCCCGGCGGGCCTCGGCGGCCTGCTGCCGGCGCTGACCCTGATCGGGCTCTTCTTCGTCGTGCCGGTCTTGGCGCTGCTTTTGCGCAGCGTTACCGATCCGGCTCCCGGCCTGCAGAATTATGCGGCGCTGCTCGGCGACGGCACCTACGCGCGCGTGTTCTTCAATACCTTCCTCGTCGCCTTCGTCGTCACCGTCGTCACCGTGCTCGTCGCCTTTCCGGTGGCCTGGATGCTGGCGATCATGCCGCCGGCCCTCGCCTCGCTCCTGTTCGGCATCATCATCCTGTCGATGTGGACCAACCTCTTGACCCGCACCTATGCCTGGATGGTGCTCTTGCAGCGAACCGGCGTGATCAACCGGGCGCTGATGGCCATCGGCATCACCGACCAGCCGCTGCCGCTCATCAACAACCTCACCGGCGTCACCATCGGCATGGTCTACATCATGCTGCCGTTCATGATCCTGCCTTTGGTCGGCACCTTGCGCGCGATCGATCCGATGACGCTGCGCGCAGCGGCACTCTGTGGCGCCAGCCCGCTCGCCGCGTTCCGCCGCATCCTGTTGCCGCTCTCGCTTCCCGGCATCGCCGCCGGCGGGCTGATGGTCTTCGTCATGTCGCTCGGCTATTTCGTCACGCCGGCGCTGCTCGGCGGCACGTCGAACATGATGCTCGCCGAGATGATCGCGCAGATGATCCAGTCGCTGCTCAACTGGGGCCTCGGCAGCGCCGCCGCCTTCATCCTGCTCGTCGTCACCATGGCGCTCTACGCGCTGCAGCTGCGCCTTGTCGGCTCGAAGCGAGCCGCGGGAGGCGCCTGAGATGCTGCTCGACTACGACCGTCTCGGTTGGCTGAAGGTCGCGCTGCTCGCCTTCACGGCTTTGGTCGCCGCCTTCCTGCTCTTGCCTGTTGTCTTCATCGTACTGCTCTCCTTCGGCTCGTCGCGCTGGCTGGCCTTTCCGCCGCCCGGTTGGACGCTGAAATGGTATCAGGAGCTGTTCGCCGACCCGTCCTGGATCGAGGCGGCGCTCACAAGCGCCCGCATCGCCGCTCTGACGGCAATCCTTGCCGTCGCCGTCGGCCTGCTTGCCTCCTTCGCGCTGGTTCGTGGTGAGTTCCGTGGGCGCGAGATGCTGCGCGGGCTGCTGCTGACGCCGATGGTGCTGCCGGTGGTCGTCTTCGCCATCGCCATCTACGCCTTCTTCCTGCGCCTTGGCCTCGGCGGCACCACGGTCGGCTTCGTCATCGCCCACACCGTGCTGGCGCTCCCCTTCGCCATCATCCCGATTGCCACCGCGCTCGAAGGCTTCGACAAGTCGATCGAGGACGCGGCCATCGTCTGCGGCGCCGGCCCACTTGAGGCCAAGCTCAGGATCACCTTGCCGTCGATCCGCATCGGCATCTTCTCCGCCGCGATCTTCTCCTTCCTCGCCTCCTGGGACGAGGTGGTCGTGGCGATCTTCATGGCGAGCCCCACCCTGCAGACCTTGCCGGTCAAGATCTGGGGCAGCCTCCGCTCCGACCTCACTCCCGTCATCGCCGCCGCCTCCAGCCTGCTGGTCGCGCTCACGCTCGCCCTCATGGTGGTGACGGCACTCTTGCGCCGAAAGTTGCAGACATGACCGAGCCTTTCCTGTCGATCCGCAAATTGCGCAAGGCTTTCGGCGCCTTCGTCGCCGTTCATGACGTGACGCTGGAGATCCCCAAAGGCGAATTCCTGACCTTCCTCGGCCCGTCGGGTTCGGGAAAATCGACGACGCTCTATGCGATCGCCGGCTTCCAGGACCCGACCTCCGGCGATGTCCGGTTGCAGGGAAAGTCGCTGCTTGCGGTGCCCTCGCACAAGCGCAACATCGGCATGGTCTTCCAGCGCTACACGCTGTTTCCGCATCTGAGCGTCGCCGAAAACGTCGCCTTTCCGCTTCGCGTCCGCCGCCGGCCCGACGCCGAAGTCAAGCGCAAGGTCGCCGACATGCTCTCGCTGGTGCGGCTCGAAGGTTTCGCCGAACGGTTGCCCGGCGCGCTGTCCGGCGGCCAGCAGCAGCGCGTCGCGCTCGCCCGCGCGCTGGCCTACGACCCGCCGATTTTGCTAATGGACGAGCCACTCTCGGCCCTCGACAAGAAACTGCGCGAGGAGATTCAGGCCGAAATCCGCCGCATCCACCGCGAGACCGGCGTCACCATCCTCTATGTCACCCATGACCAGGAGGAGGCGCTGCATCTGTCCGACCGCATCGCGCTGTTCAGGGATGGCCGCATCGAGCAGATCGGCACCGGCGAGGATCTCTACCTTCGGCCCGCGACCGATTTCGTCGCCGGCTTCATCGGCAATTCCAACTTTTTGGCCGCCGAGCATCTGGAAACCGTCGGCGGCGCCGCGACCATCCGGCTTGCCGACGGCTCGGTGCTCTCAGGCATCAACGCCAATGGCAGCTTCGGCAGCGGACAAAAGGCCAGGCTGATGATCCGGCCGGAAGCGTTTCGCCTGGAGCGTGATCCGAAAAGCGCCGAGCTTGCCGTCGAGATCGTCGATGTCGCCTTCTACGGCGAGCGCCGCCGCATCGTCGCGCGCACCGCCGCCGGGCAGGAGATCGACATCAGGCCGACGTCGTCGGCCATGGCGTCCCATGACGCTACGGCAAGCCGACGGCAGGTCTTTTTCGACCCGGCCGCCGCATTCCTGTTTCCTGCCTGATTGCTCTGGCGTGCCCTATTCCGCGGCGACACTCGCCCCGGAGCGATTGGCAAGCACCAGCCCGACTTCGCCCACCGCCTGCGCGACGCGCTTCAGGATCGGCTCGGAGCGCAGCACGCCGTCGGCGAAATCCTTGTCGGTGGCATAGACCGCCGTCGACAGGGCAAGCGCCTCGAAGAAGCCGAACAGCGGCCGCAACTGGTGCTCGACGATCAGCGCATGCCGTTCGCCGCCGCCGGTCGCCAGAAGCACCACCGGCTTGCCGCGCAGGGCGGCCGGATCGATCAGGTCGAAGAAGTGCTTGAACAGGCCGGTATAGCTGCCCTTGTAGGTCGGCGAGCCGACCACCAGCACATCGGCATTGATGACTTTGTCGAGAATGGCGCGGGCCTGCTCGTCGAGATCGCGCGCCCATTTCGCGTGGCCGAGCGAAGGGCCGAGATCCTCCACGTCATAGGTGCTGGCCGACAGGCCATGCTGACGGGCAATATCCTTCACGACCTGTTCGACAAAGCCCCGGGTCTTGGAGGGTCGGGTGAAATTGCCGGAAAAGCCGACAACGGTGGGATTGGGCATGCTCAGGCACCTTCACGCCGCGGATGGGTTCGCGTTAATGTCTACAAGTTTGATAGACTTCAGGGCCCGATAAAAGGAACAATCGGCTTTCGGCGGCGCCGGTCCCGAACATTTTTTCCACGACCAGGCCTATCGGCGACAGCAGCTCATGGTCCGCGGCTGCGTCGGGCATCTCCCCGGCCAGCCTCGATGGCGAGATTGCCGAAATTGGCCTGAAGCCAGCCGATCGCGCCGGTGACATCGGCAATGACATGGCGTGCCGCCGTTGGTCCCCGAGGCTTGATCCGGATGGATATCCCGCCCGCGGCATTGGTCGTCTCGAAGCCGTTTTCGTCGGATGTATCGTCGCCGAGGAAAACCGGCCGTCGCCCGGCAAAGGGTGGGATGTCCATGAACCTCCTGATGGCGGCACCCTTGGCCGCCTCGAGCGGCATCAGCTCGACCCCGGCATTGCCGGCGATCACACGATATCCCTTCGGCAGCCGGTCCAGAGCCTGCTCGACGAGCTTCGTCGCCCGCGCAAGCAGATGCGGCGCGGCGCGCGTATGGACGGCGAGCACCGGACCCTTGCGCTCGACATAGACGGCCTGGCTCGCCAGCTCCAGCTCGATCTCGTCGGCGAGCGCCGCCATGTCCGCCGGTTCGTCAGCGGCCTCGACAGGGCCGCCCGGGGCAAGTCTGTGCTCCAGTCCGTAGAGACCGGCAGTGCGCAGCTTCAGCGGATCGAACAGTCGGTCTACCGCCGCGACCGAGCGGCCGGTGATGAAGGCAAGCGCGCCGTCCAGCCGGCGCTCGATCGTCTGCAGCAGAAGGCGAAGCTCCTCGCTGACCGACACGGCGTCCGGATGGGCGGCGTGCTCCAGCAAGGTGCCGTCAATGTCGAGGAACAACGCCCATCGGCCTTCGGGGAGGCGTGGCGTCAACTCTGGCTGAAGATTCATCGGAGTCCGGCTACCTGTTTGCGTTCGAAGATGGGGACGACGTTGTCGGGGGTGGCCAGGCGCTCGGCGTTGGCCGTGACGCGGTCGAGCTCGCCGCGCTTGCGCAGGCGCGCCGCGTCCAGAAGCATGCTTCCGGCCCAGCGGTAGACATTGTTGTCGCGCACGATCTCGCGCATCCGGCGCATCCGCTCGCGCTGCTCCTCGGCCGACATGGTCAGCGCCTGCGAGAGGGCCCCGCTCATCATCGCCGCGTCGTAGGGGTTGACGATCAGCGCTTCCAGCAGCTCGCGCGAGGCGCCGGCAAAGGTCGAGAGCAGAAGCACGCCCTGCTCGTCGTCGCGCGCTGCGACGAATTCCTTGGCGACCAGGTTCATGCCGTCATGCAGGCTGGTGACCATGCAGATGTCGGCAGCGCGGTAGATCTCGTAGACCGCCTTTTGCGAATGATGCTCGGCCACGATGACGACGGGCCGATAGCCGTCTGCGCCATAACGCAGGTTGAGGTCGTCGGCATAGCGCATGCATTCGTCGTGCAATTGCCTGTAGGCAGGCAGCGTGCCCCTGCTGGGAGCCGCAATCTGCAGGAACACGACCTTGCCGATCAGCTCGGGATGCCTGGTGAACAATTCCTCCAGCGCATGAAAGCGATCGAGAATGCCCTTGGTGTAGTCGAGGCGCTCGACGCCGATGCACAGCTTGGCATCCGCCGGCAGCCCGAACCGGTCGCGGACGCGCGCCCGGCACTCGGCGACATCGGGCAGCTTGGCCAGAAGCTGCAGGGGCCATTCGATGGAGATCGGATAGGCGTGCACCAGCGTCGTCTGGCCGCCGTAGGAAATGGCGGCGTCCGCCCGTTCGATCCGGCTTTCGAGGAAGCGGTCGACGCTCTCGGTGAAATTGTTGGCGTGGAACTGGGTATGGAAGCCGATGATCGAACTGCCGAGCAGCCCGTCCAGGATACGCTCCCGCCACGGGCAGATGCTGTAGACTTCCGAATTCGGCCACGGAATGTGCCAGAAGGTGATGACGATCGCCTCCGGCAGGCGCTCGCGGATCATGCGCGGCAGAAGCGCGAAGTGATAGTCCTGGACCAGCACGATCGGCCGCTCGTTGCGCGCCTCGGCGACCACGGTGTCGGCGAACTTGCGGTTGACCGCCTCGTAGGCGTCCCAGTCCGACTCGCGGAAGATCGGCCTCGTGAAAGCGATATGGCAGAGCGGCCAGAGGCCTTCATTGGCGAAACCGAGATAGTAGCCCTGATATTCCTCCTCGCTGAGCCACACCCTGCGCAGGGTGTAGGACGGATTGTCGGGCGGCACCTGCACCCGGTCGTCACCGTCGACCATCTGGCGGTCCGCCGTGCCGCCCCCATAGGCGATCCAGGTGCCGGCGCAGGCGCGCGTGATCGGCTCCATCGCCGAAACCAGCCCACTCGCCGGCACGACGAGTTCGACGCCGTCGCCCTTGGTGTTGTGGATGTAAGGCTCGCGGTTGGAAACCACGATCACTTGCGCCTCGGGCAGGTCCTCGTGAAGGATCTTGCGCAAGGTTTCGGGCGACCATGTCACCAGCGCCGCGTCGACCGACTGGCCGTTCTTCTCGAATTCCCGAAGTACTTTGCGCGCCGCTTCGGAAGCCACGTCCTCGCCAGCGACGTGCACGGTCGCAGGCGTGGAATTGCGGCGGTGTCGGGATATGGAAAAAAACACCGCAAGAGCGGAAAGTCCAAGACTTACCAGGAGCAGGCCCCACAGCAAGTCGATGCCTTGATCAGTCATTGATACGCCAATTTGCCACCGGCCCGCCGCAGGCCTCATTCTTCTTGTTTTCGACACCTTACCGGCGACGGAACAGACCGCCGCGCGTCCGGTGTGATTGTGCAACGCACAAACGGACCATCGGTTCCGACATTTGTCAGGCGGCGAGCGAACCCTTGGCTAAGTTCGCACGATGAGCGGCACCAACCCCTCATGCCGGTCGGCAAGGAAGGCGACGACCCGGTCGCCGACGCGTTGGAATGTCAGGTCGACCGCCCGGTCGCCAACGGTCAGGTGCCGAAGTGTAAGCATGTCGATGCCGATCGGCAGCCTTGGCCGCGTGACGCGGACCTCGCCCTCCCAACCATCGATTTCCAGGCCGAGGCAGGCCTGCATCAGCATGAAGGCGGAGCCGGCCGACCAGGCTTGCGGCAGGCAGGCGACGGGATAGGCTATGGGCGCCTCGCCCGGCGCGCGGGTGAAGCCGCAGAACAGTTCCGGCAGACGCATGTTGAAATGCACGGCGGACTCGAACGTGCCGCTCATCAGCCGCACCACGCTTTCGCGCTCGCCATAGCGCGCCAGGCCGACGCCGCAGATGGCGGTGTCATGCGGCCAGATCGAGCCGTTGTGATAGGACATCGGGTTGAAGAACACGGCGTCGTCGGCAAGCGTCCTCAGGCCCCAGCCCGAATGGAAGGGAGCCGAAAGCAATTGGTCGGCGACCAGCTTTGCCCGCTCGGGCTGGGGCAACCCGACAAACAGAAGATGCCCGGCATTCGACGTCCGCACCTTGCAAGGCTCACCGGCGCCGTCGATGGCCAGCGCATAGAAATTCAGGTCGTCTACCCAGAAATCGCGCTCGACCGCGATCCGCATTTCCTCGGCCCGTTCCTCCCAGTGCTCGGCCTCCGCATATCCGCCCCGGCGCCGTGCCAGCGCAGCCAGCCCCCGGAACGCGGCAAAGACGTAGCCCTGCACCTCGACCAGCGCGATTGGTCCTTTGGGGATGCGGCCGTCGGCATGGAAGACGGAGTCGAAACTGTCCTTCCAGCCCTGGTTGGCGAGGCCGGATTCGGCGGCGCGCTGATAGGTGACGAACCCGGTCTCCCGGCTCGCCTCTTCAGTCCATTCGGCCGCGGCCTTGAGCGACGGCCACAGCGTGTCGATGAAGTCCATGTCGCCGGTGCGCTCCGCATAGGCGCAGGCGAGATGGATGTAGAGCGGCGTGGTGTCGACGCCGCCATAGTAACGCCCGAAGGGAAGCTCGCGCAGCGCCGCCATCTCGCCCTTGCGGGTCTCGTGCATGATCTTGCCGGGCTGTGAATCGCTGAACGGCGACGTCTCGGTCGCCTGGTGCTGGGCGAGGAAGGCAAGCACGCCCCGCGCCAGACCAGGGTTGAGCCAGAGCATCTGCAGTGCCGAGATCACGCCGTCGCGGCCGAATGCCGTCGAAAACCAAGGGATGCCGGCATAGGGATAGGGCCCTGTCGCGAGTTCGGTGGTGAGCAGCGCCACATCGGCGCGGGCGCGCTCGACCCAGTCGTTGAAGACGCGGCCCGAACTGTGCACCGTGGCGCCGTGGCGGCGCTTTGCCCGCATGCCGAAACGGGCGCGGGCCGCTGCGGCGCGAAAGCGATCGCGATCCGGGGTCTCGACAACCTCCGAACCGACCTCGACATAGAGCACCTTGCTGGAACGCTTGGTCACCGCGACGAGGAAATCGGCGCGGCTGTCCGTCAGTTGATCGGGCGCCTGAGAGAACGATATCGCCGACAGGCGCGCCAGCCCGTCCAGCCCGTCATAGTGAAGCAGCACCGACG
>NZ_RZOS01000255.1:0-8159 GCF_004022605.1 Mesorhizobium sp. M4B.F.Ca.ET.089.01.1.1 | reverse complement strand
GCTTGAGCGCCATGGCGGTGCCGCCCGCAGCCACAATGGCGCGGTTCGTTGCGGACCTTTCCATGATTGCGCTTGAAGCCATCGGCACCAGCAGAACCTTTTGAACCAAAGCCCGGACGAACCGGACCAGCTTGTTTGCTCATACAGAGCCGGCACGGGACAACCCGGCCGTTTTCCTCACGCAGGCGATTCCCCCGCCACGGGCGCACGCCTGCGAAATTCGTCGCGATCACCTGAAGCCTTTTCGCTGGAAGCGAAAGGAGCCGCCTTTCATCTGACCTGTAGCAGGAAGCTGCGGAGGAAGCGGTTCCAGGATTGCAGTGATCCACCATCGCTTTTATGATTTGGCGGCAGGGAAGGCAACCCCGATTTCCGATGCCGGCAAAAAGGAGTTCCCTTAGGGAAGCCCGGCCGTCGGTTCCTTGCGTGAAAAGGCTTGGTTAACCTTCTCTGGATACCAATCGTTAATCGAGTTCGCGGCCTAACCGGCACTTCGATGAAACGACCCGGCGCCTGGCGCCAAACCGGGAGCGACTGGAAAGAGATGGGACTGGCAGGCACCGCAAACAAGGGTCGTTGCGCCGCTTGGCCTGTCCTGCATGCCGCCTGCGTGCTTGTGCTGATGGCGGCTTTCCTCGTGTTTTCGGGCGTTTCCCGCGCCGCCGACGCGCCGCTTGGCGCCACCGGCTTCAAGATGGCGGGTGATGCCACCAAGATGCGCATCGTCATGACTTTCGACCGCGAGCCAGACGTCAAATGGTTCCTGCTGCGCGGTCCCAATCGCCTCGTCGTCGACCTGCCGCGCACCAGATTCGCCATTGGCGCCAAGGATGTGAAGGCGCGGGGTCTTGTCCGGGCAGTCCGCTACGGCGATCAGGGCGAGGGATCGCGGCTGATCCTCACCGGCAAGGGGCCGTTTTCGGTCGACAAGCTCGACGTGCTTAAGAACGACGACGGCAGCGGCTATCGCATCGCCATCGACATGTCGGCGGCCTCGGCGCGCGAATTCGATGCCGCCCTCGCCAACCAGGCGTTGACCACCGGCTCGACAGTGTCGACCGACAAGGGCGGCAGGGTCGGAACCGGACCGATCTCCAATCCCGGCCATCGCTTCACCGTCGTCATCGACCCCGGTCATGGCGGCGTCGACGGCGGTGCCGAGGGGCTCAACGGCACCATCGAGAAGAACGTCACGCTCGCCTTCGCCACCGAATTGCGCGACAAGCTCGTCGCGGTCGGCAAGTACGATGTGTTCATGACCCGCGAGAAGGACGAGTTCCTGCGGCTGGACGACCGCGTGCGCATCGCCCGCCAGCATGAAGCCGACCTCCTGATCTCGATCCATGCCGACACGATCAGCGTCAAGGGCATTCGCGGCGCGACCGTCTATACCGTTTCCGACAAGGCTTCCGATCCCGAGGCACAGGCGCTTGCCGATCGCGAAAACCTCTCGGATCAGTTCGCCGGCATGGAGATCAAGGACGAAAACAAGGAAGTGACCGACATCCTGATCGACCTGATCCGCCGCGAGACGCACGGCTTCTCGATGAGCTTCGCCCACACCCTGGTCGGGCAGCTTTCGAGCAGCGTCGGCCTTATCAACAACCCGCAGCGCTCCGCCGGGTTCAAGGTGCTGAAGGCGCCGGACGTGCCTTCGGTGCTGGTCGAGCTGGGCTATCTGTCCAACGCCAAGGACGAAGCGCAACTGCTCAGCGCCGACTGGCGCGGCAAGGCTGCGCAGAGCATAACCAATGCCGTCGCGCTGTTCGCTTCGGCCAAGGCCGGAACGGGAACCGGGGGCTGACGTTGCTGCCGCCTGCAACCACAGGCGGCGTTGCATGGCGACAACACCCGGCGCTATTATTTCCGCGGAGGGAAGCCGAAAACCCCGTGCTGCCGTATTTTGTCCACATGGTGGCGACATGGGTTTCCCATTGCGGATTGGGACCGTCCCGGAAGCTTGCGCGACAGGCGGCTTCGTTTAGGAAATTCCCGAACCACGGACTGGAGCGGGCATGATTCGTCTCATCGGCTATTTCTTCGGCATCGGCACGACGCTGGCCCTTATCGTGGCCGCCGGCGTGGCGATCTACATCAGCCATCTGGCGAAGGACCTGCCCGACTACGAAGTGCTGGCCAAATACGAGCCGCCGGTCACGACGCGCATCCATGCTTCCGACGGCGCGCTGATGGCCGAATATGCGCGCGAGCGGCGCCTCTATCTGCCGATCCAGGCGGTTCCGGATCGAGTGAAGGCCGCCTTCCTGTCCGCCGAGGACAAGAACTTCTACAACCATCCCGGTATCGATGTGACCGGCCTCGGCCGCGCCATCATCGTCAACTTGCAGAACTTCGGCTCGGGCAGGCGCCAGGTTGGCGCCTCGACGATCACGCAGCAGGTGGCGAAGAACTTCCTGTTGACCTCGGACCAGACCTACGAGCGCAAGATCAAGGAGATGATCCTGGCCTTCCGCATCGAGCAGGCCTATTCGAAGGATCGCATCCTCGAGCTCTATCTCAACGAGATCTTCTTCGGCTTCGGCGCCTATGGCGTGGCGGGCGCGGCGCTGACCTATTTCGACAAGTCGGTCAACGAGCTCACCGTCGCGGAAGCGGCCTACCTTGCTTCGCTGCCGAAAGGCCCCAACAACTACCACCCGTTCAAGCATGCCGACCGCGCGCTGGAGCGGCGCAACTGGGTGATCGACCAGATGGTCGAGAACGGCTACGTGACGCGCGAGGAAGGCGACAAGGCCAAGGCCGAGCCGCTGGGCGTGACGCCGCGCCGCAACGGCTCCTATCTGTTCGCGGGCGAGTATTTCACCGAGGAAGTGCGCCGCCAGATCATCGCTCGCTATGGCGAGAATGCGCTCTACGAGGGCGGTCTTTCGGTGCGCACGACGCTCGACCCGAAGATCCAGCTGATTGCCCGCAAGGCGATGCAGAACGGGCTGCTGAAATACGACACGCTGCGCGGTTATCGCGGGCCGGCGACCCACATCGATGTCTCCGGCGACTGGGGCGTGCCGCTCGGCAACGTCAAGGGGCTGGAGGACGTGCCGGAATGGACACTCGCCGTCGTCCTCGACAGCTCCGACACCGGCCTCTCGATCGGCCTGCAGCCGGCGCGCCAGGTCTCGGGCGACATTGTCAAGGAGCGCGTCGAAGGCACCGTCAGCAAGGACGACATGGGTTTTGCCATGCGCCACATCGTCGACGGCAAGAGCGTCAAGGCGAAATCGCCGGCGGATGTGCTGCAGCCCGGCGACGTCATTTTCGTGCAGAAGAACGAAGGTTCGGACAGCGCCTACAGCCTGCGCCAGGTTCCGCAAGTGGAAGGCGGCCTCGTCGCCATGGATCCGCACACCGGCCGCGTTCTGGCCATGGTCGGCGGCTTCTCCTATGCGCAATCGGAGTTCAACCGGGCGACCCAGGCGATGCGCCAGCCGGGCTCCTCGTTCAAGCCGATCGTCTATTCGGCCGCGCTCGACAATGGCTACACGCCGGCCTCGGTGATCATGGACGGCCCGATCACCATCCAGAGCGGCAACACCACCTGGACGCCGAAGAACTACGACGGCACGGCGGCCGGTCCGGCAACGCTGCGCTCCGGTATCGAGAAGTCGCGCAACCTGATGACCGTGCGGCTCGCCAACGACATGGGCATGAAGCTGGTGGTTGAATATGCCGAGCGCTTCGGCGTCTACGACCATCTGGCGCCCTACCTGCCAATGGCGCTCGGCTCAGGCGAGACGACCGTCATGCGCATGGTCTCGGCCTATTCGATCATGGCCAATGGCGGCAAGTCGATCAAACCCTCGCTCATCGACCGCATCCAGGACCGCTACGGCAAGACGGTGTTCAAGCAGGACGAGCGCGGTTGCGAAGGCTGCAACGCCGCCGAATGGAAGAACCAGGCCGAACCGGAACTGGTCGACAATTCCGAGCAGGTGCTCGATCCGATGACGGCCTACCAGATCACCTCGATGATGGAAGGCGTGGTGCAGCGCGGCACCGGCGCCACCATCGCCGAGCTCGGCCGCCATATCGCCGGCAAGACCGGCACGACCAACGACGAGAAGGATGCCTGGTTCATCGGCTATACGCCGAACCTCGTTGTCGGCCTCTATATGGGCTATGACACGCCGAAAGGGCTTGGCAAGGGCGCGACCGGCGGCGGTCTGGCGGCGCCGATCTTCAAGGATTTCATGCGCGTGGCGCTGGACGGCACGCCCAACATCGACTTCCAGGTTCCGGAAGGCATGAAGCTGATCGCCATCAACCGCAAGACCGGCATGAAGGCGGCCGAAGGCGAGGCCGGCACGATCATCGAAGCCTTCAAGCCGGGCACCGGCCCCGCCGACAGCTATTGGGTGATCGGCATGGGGGCCGACGGTTCGAACGGCGCCGGCGGCGCGCTGTCGCCGCAAGCCACGCAAGCCATCCAGGATGGCGGCGGCGGACTTTACTGACGGGCTCGCATCGAATGAAGCCGGCCGGACCACGATCCGGCCGGCCATTTCGCTTTACAGGCGGCGGTGCCGTCCCTATGTATCGCGCCGACCAAAATCAACTGGACAGAACTGGCAGCCATGCGCGCGGAAACGCTCAACATCGTCGACGAGATCAGGCAGGCCATAACCCTGCTGAGGAGGCATCTTTGACTGGGACCAGGCCATTAAGCGGCTTGAGTACCTGAACGTCCGCGCCGAGGATTCCAGCCTCTGGAACGAGCCGCTGGAAGCGCAGAAGCTGATGCGGGAGCGCCAGGAGCTCGAAGATGGCATCGCCGCCGTCAAGGGCCTGACCCAGGCGCTTGAAGACAATATCGGCCTGATCGAACTGGGCGAGGAAGAGGGCGACGAAGGCGTCGTCGCCGAGGCAGAGGCGGCGCTGCGTTCGATGCAGGGCGAGGCCAAGGCCCGCCAGGTCGAGACGCTGCTTTCGGGCGAGGCCGACGCCAACGACACCTATCTCGAAATCCATGCCGGCGCCGGCGGCACCGAGAGCCAGGACTGGGCCTCGATGCTTTTGCGCATGTATACGCGCTGGGCCGAGCGCCGCCGCTTCAAGGTCGAGGTGCTGGAAGTGCACGACGGCGAAGAGGCGGGGATCAAGTCGGCCACGGTGCTGATCAAGGGCCACAACGCCTATGGCTGGCTGAAGACCGAATCGGGTGTCCACCGGCTGGTGCGCATCTCGCCCTACGACAGCAATGCGCGGCGCCACACGTCTTTCGCCAGCGTCTGGGTCTATCCGGTCATCGATGATACGATCGACATCGCCGTCTCGGAATCGGATGTCCGTATCGACACCTACCGCTCGTCGGGTTCGGGCGGCCAGCACGTCAACACCACCGATTCTGCGGTCCGCATCACCCATCTCGCGACCGGCATCGCAGTCGCCTGCCAGGCCGAGCGCTCGCAGCACAAGAACCGGGCCAAGGCTTGGGAGATGCTGCGCTCGCGCCTCTACGAGGAAGAGCTGAAGAAGCGCGAGGCGGTGGCCAACGCCACCGAGGCATCGAAGAGCGACATCGGCTGGGGCCACCAGATCCGCTCCTACGTGCTGCAGCCCTATCAGCTTGTGAAGGACCTGCGCACCGGCGTCGAAAGCACCAGCCCGTCGAGCGTTCTCGACGGCGACCTCGACGAGTTCATGGAAGCCTCGCTGTCGCACCGCATCGAGGGCGGGGCGGGCGAAGCGGTGGCGGATCTCGACTAGGATATGTCCATATTCAGGTGAGGCCGGCCCGACACCTTGGGCACCAGATGAAGGAGGCGCTTGTGACCAAGCCGGACAAGGCAAATACTCACAGGCTTTCCGGAAGGTGCTTTTGCGGCGCCGTCCAGTACGAGGTGGAAGACGAATTCGTCTATGCCTTGAACTGCCACTGCTCGAACTGCCAGCGCGCCACCGGGTCGGCTTTCAAGCCCTTCGCCGGCATCGAGCGGGACAAGCTGCGCCTGACCGCCGGCGACGACAGGCTGCTGGTCTTCGGCGATCCGAGCGGCGCTCACGACAAGCACTGCGGGCTGTGCGGCTCGCTGCTTTATTCGGTGGTGCGGGAGGGCGCCTACGTCCACGTCACCATGGGGACGCTGGTGGATACGCCGAGCATCCGCCCGACGGCGCATATCTTCGTCGGTTCCAAGGCGAAATGGTTCACAGTCACCGACGACCTGCCGCAGTATGATGAGCATATTCCCGGTTGAACGGCTGGAACCAGCTTCATCCGAATTTCGTTGTCCGGCACCAGACATCCGTCGCTAACGGCTCGTTAACCAAGCCGGCGCACGATTCTGGCTGCAGAGGTTTGGCGTGCGGCGCGGCGTTGCCGATGCGGCCGCTTCTTGCGCCGGCCAAGGAATCAGCCCAGCATTCGGGCTGAGGGGATAGAAGCATTTATGGCCGGACGCGGCGTATCTGCGACCTGACGATCCGGCCAGTGGGAAGACACGTTCCGGGAACGGGCAAGCGAAAGGCTTGGAGCTCGTTTGAAAGGAACGTTCCCATGTTTGCTGCCACAATTCGACAGGCCAAAGCCGTTGAACCGGTTGGCCGCTTCCTGTTTTTCCTGGCCGCGGTGGTCGTGGTGTTGACGGCGCCTGCGCTCGCGCATGACGCCAAGCCTACGGCGGCATTGCCGCAAGGCTGGAGCTATCCGTTCTCGTGCTGCGCCAACTATGATTGCCGCACGACCCACTCCGGCGAAGTCCTGGAGAAGCCGGAGGGCTACGTGATTGCCGGCACGGGCGAGGTGGTTCCCATGACCGACAAGCGCGTCAAGGACAGCCCCGACGGCGAATTCCACTGGTGCGCGCATCAGGCGGGACTCGATGCCGGCAAGACTATCTGCCTGTTCGTGCCGCCGCGCTCCTATTGAGGCGACGGGCATCCGACCTCCGGGTCAAGGGGCATCGGGCTTTCCAGTTTTTGAGAGCGGGCAGGCAAGCCTGCCGACAGGCGGTTGTCAGGAGCGATTCTTTATGTTGCCTTGCCGCGGTGGACGGCGGGCAACGGAGAGGAATTCGTTCATGACCATCAAGGGAAGCTGCCACTGCAAGGCGACGACATTCGAGGTTTCAGAAGCGCCGCAAACAGTGACGCATTGCACATGCTCCTTCTGCTCGAAACGCGGCTCGCTCTGGGCCTATTATGTGCCCGAGCAATTCAAGCTCACCAGCCCGCCCGAAAACGTCTCGTTCTACCGCTGGGGCTCAAAGACCGTAAAGCACGGCTTTTGCGCCACCTGCGGCTGCGGCACCTTCACCGAAACGCCCGACTGGTCGAGCGGTGAGCCGGACTTCGACAACCCGAAGGTCAGCGTGAATTCGCGCCTGTTCGACGATTTCGATCTCGACAAGGTCGAGGTCGTCGTCATCGACGGCAAGAATCTCTGGTAGGGAGCACTGGCCGGAACAGCCGCGCATGGCGACGATGGAAAAGCTCTGATCGGCATTTTGCCGTTCCGCTTTTCGCCGTATTTCATGCTACAAGACCGCCGGAAGGGCTGATATGGCGCGGCTGCAATGGCCGCGGTTTGGAGAGGGACATTCTCATGAAGAAGACTGTGCTCGTCGTCGTGGCGACGGCTGTATTGGTGAGCGCTTGCACCACCACCGATCCGTACACCGGTGAGCAGAAGGTTTCCAACACGGCGGCCGGCGCCGGCCTTGGCGCGATCGCGGGTGCCGGGCTTGGCCTTCTGGCCGGCGGCAACGACCGTCGCAACGCGCTGATCGGCGCCGGCATCGGCGCGCTCGCCGGCGGCGCCATCGGCGCCACGATGGACCAGAACGAGGCCGAGCTGCGCCGTCAGCTCCAGGGCACCGGCGTCAGCGTCACGCGCACCGGCGACCAGATCATCCTCAACATGCCGTCCGACATCACCTTCAACATCGACCAGGACGCGGTGAAGCCCGGCTTCTATCCGGTGCTCAATTCGGTGGCGCTTGTGCTGAACAAGTTCCGCCAGACCACGGTCGACGTTTTCGGCCACACCGATTCGACCGGCGGCGACGAACACAATTTCGACCTGTCGCAGCGCCGTGCGCTCGCGGTCGCCAACTATCTCTCCGGGCAAGGTGTCGATTCGCGCCGCTTCGCCGTCACCGGATTCGGCAAGACCCGGCCGATCGCGTCCAATGCGACGACAC
>NZ_RZOS01000254.1:0-8177 GCF_004022605.1 Mesorhizobium sp. M4B.F.Ca.ET.089.01.1.1 | reverse complement strand
CATCACCGCCGCCGACCTGAAAACCCGCTTCGGCATCGCCAGGCCGAGGCTCGCGGTCGCCGGCCTCAACCCGCATGCCGGCGAAGGCGGTGCAATGGGGGTGGAGGACAGGCGGGTCATCCAGCCGGCGATCGAGCAACTGAGGGCGGAGGGCATCGACGCCTTCGGGCCGTTGCCGGCCGACACCATGTTCCATGCACGGGCGCGAGCCGGCTACGACGCGGCACTTTGCATGTACCACGACCAGGCGCTGATCCCGGCCAAGACGCTGGCCTTCGACGAGGCGGTCAATGTCACGCTCGGCCTGCCCTTCATCCGCACCTCGCCCGACCACGGCACCGCTTTCGATATTGCCGGCCAAGGCATCGCGCGCGCCGACAGCCTGATCGCTGCCCTGAGGCTCGCCCGCCGGCTTGCCGACAGCGGGACCGAGGCCGTGGCCGCATGAGCGCGCTTGCCGTGAGCCTGGCCGCATGACGATCGACGGGCTGCCGCCGCTGCGCGAGGTGATCGAACGCCATGGGCTGCAGGCGAAGAAGGCGCTCGGCCAGAATTTCCTGCTCGACCTCAATTTGACCGGCAAGATCGCGCGCGCCGCCGGCGACCTCGCCGACGCCACCGTGATCGAGGTCGGCCCCGGCCCCGGCGGATTGACGCGAGCGCTGCTGTTCAACGGCGCCAAGCGGGTCGTCGCGATCGAACGCGACGAGCGCTGCCTGGAAGCGCTAGCGGAGGTCTCCAATCATTATCCCGGCCGTTTGCACGTCATTCCCGGCGATGCGCTGAAGACGGACTTCGCCGCGCTTGCCGGGGAGGCCGGCGGACCGGTGAAGATCGTCGCCAACCTGCCCTACAATATCGGTACCGAACTCTTGATCCGTTGGCTGACGATTGCCGAATGGCCGCCCTTCTACCAATCGATGACGCTGATGTTCCAGCGCGAGGTGGCCGAGCGCATCACCGCCGCCCCAGGCAGCGATGCCTATGGCCGGCTCGGCGTGCTCGCCGGCTGGCGCACGCAAGCCAGGATCGCCTTCGACGTGCCACCGCAGGCCTTCACCCCGCCACCGAAGGTGACTTCATCGGTGGTGCATCTGGTGCCGCGCACGGCCCCCTTGCCGGTCGAAGCGAAAAAGCTCGGCCGCGTCACCGAGGCCGCCTTCGGCCAGCGCCGGAAAATGCTGCGGCAAAGCGTCAAGAGCCTCGGCGGCGAGGCCTTGCTGGTGCGCGCCGGCATCGACCCGACGCGGCGGGCGGAAACGCTCAGCGTGGACGAGTTCGTAAGGTTGACGAACGCGGTGTAGTGCTGCGGCCTGCTCTTCTTGTGGAGGAGGCAGCGGGCTGGCATTTGTCATTCAAATGCATTACATTCGTGACAAGGAGACTATTCATGCCAGCGAACGCGCTTGTCCAGACGCGTATTGACGCCGACATCCGGGATCGAGCTTCCGCCGTGCTCGAAAGCATGGGGCTGACGGTTTCGGATGCGGTGCGGATACTCCTCACGCGAACCGCCAATGAGGGCGCGCTGCCCATCGATCTGGTGGCAAACAGTGAGGCGTACGACGTATGGTTTCGTGCCAAGGTGCGCGAAGCGCTCGACGACACCCGACCTGACATCCCTGATGATCAAGTCGAGGCGCATTTTGCCGAGAGACGCGCAGCAGCGCGCCGCAAGGCCGGTGAGCCTAAATCTTGAAAATCGTGTGGTCGGCCTTCGCGCTTTCGGATCGCGACGGGATATTCACGCATATCGAGGCTGACAATCCCGCGGCTGCAATCGCCGTCGACGAGCGGATCATCACCGCGATAGGCCGACTTCGTGACTTTCCCGAGAGTGGCCGGACCGGTAGGCTTGCAGGGACACGAGAGCTTGTCATCGTCGGCACGCCGTACGTTGCTGCCTACCAGCTGAACGAAACCACTGTTCGAATCCTGCGCGTGCTTCACGGAGCGCAGCGTTGGCCGGATGATCTGCCGGACGGCTGATGCGAATTAATGCACGTCGCCCAAAAGTGCGCACCGGTCTTGGGAGAACGACATGCATCCAAGCAATGACCGAAGGCGCGTCGCCCAATTCAAGTTTCGATGCAACGCGAATTTGGATCCGCCGACGGCGGAAGAGCGCCTATTCCGTCTTCTCGTCCAGCAACCCCGAAACGAAATCGAACAGGCCCGGCCGCCTGTCGCGCCGCAGCCGCTCGGCGGTGACGATGCCGCGCACCTCGGCGAAGGCGCGGTCGAGATCGTCGTTGACGATGACGAAGTCGTATTCCTTCCAGTGCTCGATCTCGAGGCGGGCGTTCTTCAGCCTGGTCTCGATCACCGATTCCTGGTCCTCGGCGCGGCGTTTCAGCCGCGCCTTCAATTCCTTCATCGACGGCGGCAGGATGAAGATCGAGACGATGTCGGCGCGCATCTTCTCCTTGAGCTGCTGGGCGCCCTGCCAGTCGATGTCGAACAGCATGTCGCGGCCCTGCGCCAGCGCCAGCTCCGCCGGCTCGCGCGGCGTGGCGTAGCAATTGCCGTGCACCTCCGCCCATTCGAGCAGGGCGTCAGAATCGCGCAGCCGCTCGAACTCGCGCATGGTGCGGAAGTGATAGTGCACGCCTTCGATCTCCGAGCCCCGGCGCGGTCTGGTGGTGACCGAGACCGACAGCTCGAGACTGGAATCGCTTTCGAGAAGATTGCGCGCGATCGTTGACTTGCCGGCGCCCGACGGCGACGACAGAACCAGCATCAGCCCGCGGCGGCGGATGCGGGACCCCAGATCCCTGGCAACCATCGGCTCCTTGGCAACCATCCGGGTCACTCCAGATTCTGAACCTGTTCGCGAAACTGGTCGACGACCGCCTTCAGCTCCAGCCCGATGGCGGTGACCGCGGCAGCGTTCGACTTCGAGCACAACGTATTCGATTCGCGGTTGAATTCCTGTGCCAGAAAATCGAGCTTGCGGCCGATGGCGCCGCCATTGGCGAGCAGCACACGCGCGGAAGCGACATGGGTCTTCAGCCGGTCGATCTCCTCGCGGATATCGGCCTTGGTGGCGAGGAAGGCCGCCTCCTGGTGAAGCCTGCTGGCGTCGAGATTGGCCGAAGCATCCAGCAACAGGCGGACCTGCTCGGCGATGCGTTCGCGGATCGCCGCCGGCTCGCGCGACGGATCCGCCTCGGCCTTCAGCGTCAGCGCCTCGATGGCGTCGATGTGGCCGGCAAGCAGCGAGCGCAGGGCGGCGCCCTCGCCCTGACGGGCCATTTCCAGGCCTACCAGCACCGTTTCGAGCGAGGCCAGGATGGCGCCGTCGAGCGCCGCCCGCGCCTCCTCGGTTTCGATCGTCTCGGGAATGTCGAGCACGCCGCGCAACGCGAGCAGCCCGTCGGCGGTGGCGGGGGCGGCGCCGAATTGCTCCTGCAGGCGCTTGGCCAGCCCGGCCAGATCCTTGAGGAAGGACTCGTTGACCACCGGCTGCACCTGCTGGCCGGCGGCGCGGCCGACCGTCAGCGTCGCCTGGAAATTGCCGCGCGAAAAACGCTTCTGGATCGTCTGCCGGACCGCCGGCTCGAGCCGCTCGAAGCCTTGCGGCAGCCGCAGCCTCACCTCGACGCTCTTGCCGTTGACCGATTTCACCTCCCAGGCGATCGAGGTGCCGTCATGTTCGGCGACCGCCCGTGCAAAACCGGTCATGCTCTGCAGATTCATAATGCCCTTGCGCCCCCTTGCGCGCGGTCGCGGACGTTGCGCGACCCTGAGCGGTTGATGGCATCGCCGAACCGCTCTAACTATTTGTTTCTACGCAATTCCGAACGGAAAGCGTTGCACACTTTTCCTGGAATTGCTCCAAAAAACCACGGCGCCCCCTCGAAGCGTACGCCGCCGTCAAAATATCAACGCCCCCTTGCAGCCGGGCGCAAGTTCAAAAGCGTTTGTCTATTGGGCGGCGCCCGCATCGCCACCGGCGTCACCGCTATCGTCGCCGGTGGCCGGCGCGTCGGTCTGGCCCTCGACCTTGGCGGCGCCAGCCTTGGCGGCGTCCTCGGCCTGCTTCTTCTGTAGTGCCCGGTAGCGGGCGACGTTCTGGTTGTGCTCTTCGAGCGTCGCGGCAAAGACATGGCCGCCGGTGCCGTCGGCGACGAAATAGAGATCGTCGGTCTTTGATGGATTGGCGACGGCCTCAAGGGCCGCACGGCCGGGATTGGCGATCGGCGTCGGCGGCAGGCCGTTGATCAAATAGGTGTTGTAGGGAGTCTGCTTGTCGATGTCCGACTGGTAGATCGGACGGTCGGCGGGTTTGCCCTTGCCGCCGAACAGGCCGTAGATGATGGTCGGATCGGACTGCAGGCGCATGCCCTTGGCGAGACGGTTGAGGAACACGGAGGCCACGCGCGAACGCTCGTCCCCCCTGCCCGTCTCCTTCTCGACGATCGAGGCCAGTGTGACGAAGTCCTCGACATTGGCGATCGGAAGGTCCGGCGCGCGCCGCTCCCAGACATCGTCCACCAGCTTCTTCTGGTCGGCAAGGAGCTTGTCGATCATCTGCTGGCGCGTGGCGCCGCGGGTGAAGCGCAGTGTGTCGGTGGCGAGGCTGCCCTCCGGCGGCATGGCCGCCGGCATGTCGCCGGTCAGCGCATCCTGCTCGGAGATGCGCTGCAGCGCCTGCTCGACTGTCAGCCCCTCGGGGATGGTCAGCGAATACATCACCGACTTGCCGCTCTTCAGCATTTCCATGATGTCGAGCATCGAGGCGCGCGGCTTGATCTCGTATTCGCCGGCCTTGAGCGCGGAATCATTGCCGGTGGCACGCACGCCGAGGCGGAAGATGCGCGCGTCGCTGATCAAGCCGCGCCGCTCGAGCTGGTCGGCGATGTCCTGAACGCCGGTGTTCGGCTTGACCAGGAAGGTGTCGCCATTGGCCGACGGGCCGGGTTCGGTGAACGCCTGCTTGCCGAAATAGAGCGCGGCGCCGGCCGCCAGGATCATCAGCATCACCAGCGAGATGACGAAATTCATGAACACGACGACCTGGCTGCGCGAGGCGCGCGAGCGTCGCGGCGGCGGCGTGCCGGCCTCGGGACGCAGCGCCTCGGCCGCCGTCTTCGGGACGATCGGACCAGTTGCGGCCTGCTGCTTGCCGAAATCTCCGCTGCCGCCCGGATTTGTGTTCATAGCGCCCTACCATCTGATCTCTTGGAGAGGCGCACGTCCCAGCGGACGCGCGGACCACGCTCCAACATTTCAACCCTGCGCCTCGTGCCTTGCGAAAACCGGCCGCGGTTTTCTGTCCGACGCGCGAATCCCCAAGGGCAGAGTAGGGGCGAATATGGCAAAATTGACGACAGGCCGCGCGAGCGGCCGCCGGCCCCACACTCAGCCATTGTAACGCTGGAAGACGAGCGAGGCGTTGGTGCCGCCGAAGCCGAAGGAGTTGGACAGCGCCACGTCGATCTGGCGGGCGCGCGGCTTGTTCGGCACGAGATCGATCGCCGTCTCGCGCTCCGGATTGTCGAGGTTGATGGTGGCGGGGGCCGTGTTGTCGCGGATGGCGAGGATCGAGAAGATCGCCTCCGCCGCGCCCGCCGCGCCCAGGAGATGGCCGATCGACGACTTGGTCGACGACATCGAGATCTTCGAGGCGGCATTGCCGACAAGGCGCTCGACGGCGCCGAGCTCGATCGTGTCGGCCATGGTCGAGGTGCCATGGGCGTTGATGTAGTCGATGTCGGCGGGCGAGAGCTTCGCCCGCTTCAGCGCCGCCGTCATGCAGCGGAAGGCGCCGTCGCCGTCCTCGGCCGGCGCGGTGATGTGGTAGGCATCGCCGGTGAGCCCATAGCCGGTGACCTCGGCATAGATCTTGGCGCCGCGCGCCTTGGCGTGTTCGAGTTCTTCCAGAACCACGACGCCAGCACCCTCGCCCATGACGAAGCCGTCGCGGTCGCGGTCATAGGGACGGGAAGCCTTTTGCGGCGTCTCGTTACGCTCGGTTGACAGCGCGCGGCAGGCGGCGAAGCCGGCCAGCGAAAGCCGGGTCACCGGCGCCTCGGCACCGCCTGCCAGCATCACGTCGGCATCGCCGAAGATGATCAGGCGGGCGGCATCGCCGATGGCGTGCGCGCCGGTCGAGCAAGCGGTGACGACGGCGTGGTTCGGGCCTTTCAGCCCGTGCCGGATCGACACCTGCCCGGAGACCAGGTTGATGATGTTGCCGGGGATGAAGAACGGGCTGATACGGCGAGGCCCGCGCTCGTGCAGGATCAGCGCATTCTCGGCGATGCCCTCGAGCCCGCCGATGCCGGAACCGATCATGACGCCGGTGGCGCAGCGCTCCTCCTCGGTGCCCGGCTGCCAGCCGGAATCCTTCAGCGCCTCGTCGGCGGCCGCGATCCCGTACAGGATGAAGTCGCCAATCTTGCGCAGTTCCTTCGGCTCGAGCACGGCTTCGGGATTGAGCGTGCCGTTGGAGCCGTCACCGCGCGGAATGACGTGGGCGATCTTGCAAGCAAGATCCTCCACTTCGAACTCGGTGACGCGCTTGGCTGCGCTGCGGCCGGTCAGCAGTTCCTTCCAGCTGTGCTCGAAGCCCATGCCAAACGGCGAAACCAGGCCAAGGCCCGTGACGACGACACGCCTCATCGCAGGTCCTCCCCGGTGATGCCCGCGAAAAGCCTCAGGCCGAGGCCTTGTCGATGTACTTCACCGCGTCGCCGACGGTCAGGATGGTCTCGGCGGCATCGTCCGGAATCTCGACGCCGAATTCTTCTTCGAACGCCATGACGAGTTCGACCGTGTCGAGGCTGTCAGCGCCCAGATCGTCGATGAAGCTCGCCTGCTCCGTCACCTTGTCGGCATCGACGCCCAGGTGCTCGATGACGATCTTCTTGACGCGCTCTGCGGTGTCACTCATTTGGGGCATCCTCGTCTTATGTTGAGTTGTCTTCGTTAGCGGGCGGAATGCCGCTAATCAAGCTGAAATATGGTCTTGCGGGTAACGCAACGCCACAGGACCGGTTTTTGCCCGAACCGCCGGGTTGCCGGCCGCATTACACGAAAAATGCGGGAGGTCCAAGCCGAAATGGCGCTTTTCACAACCGCCGGACCATAGTCGGAACAAGGCTGCTCAGATCATCGCCATGCCGCCATTCACATGAATGGTCTGGCCGGTGACATAGGCCGCTTCGTTGGAGGCGAGATAGGCGACCGCGGAGGCGACTTCGGCACTGGTGCCCATGCGCCGGGTCGGGATCGCCGCCATGATCGTCTCCTTCTGCTTGTCGTTGAGCTTGTCGGTCATGGCCGATTCGATGAAGCCCGGGGCGACGCAGTTGACGGTGATGTTGCGGGTGGCGATCTCCTGCGCCAGCGACTTTGAAAAGCCGATCATGCCGGCCTTGGAGGCGCAGTAATTGGTCTGGCCGGGATTGCCGGTGACGCCGACCACCGAGGTGATGTTGATGATGCGGCCATGGCGGCGGCGCATCATCGGATGGGTCAGCTCGCGCGTCAGCCGGAACACGGCGGTGAGGTTGACCTCCAGCACGCTGTCCCAATCGGCATCCGCCATGCGCACGAACAGGCCGTCCTTGGTGATGCCGGCATTGTTGACGAGGATGTCGACGCCTTCGAGATCGGCTTCCGCCTTCTGGCCGAGTGCCTTGACCTCGTCGCGGTCGGACAGGTTGGCCGGGAATAGTTTCACGCGGTCGCCGAGTTCGGCGGCCAGCGCCTCGAGCTTCTCGAGGCGGGTGCCGTGCAGGCCGACGATGGCGCCCTGGCTGTGCAGCACGCGGGCGATCGCCTCGCCGATGCCACCCGATGCGCCGGTGACGAGCGCCTTGCGGCCGGTCAGTTCGAACATGTTGGTCTCCTGATCTCAGAGAGCACCCTTCACACGGGTGCGTTCAAATCGCCAATGGATTATGCGAGCGCGGCCAGCGCCGCCTCGACATCGGCCGCCGTGCCGACGGCGCCGGTGGCAACGTCGCGGTTGATCCGCCGCGCCAGGCCCGACAGCACCTTGCCGGCGCCGACTTCGTAGAGCGTGGCGACTCCGTTGGCGGCGAACCACTCCACCGTCTCGCGCCAGCGCACGCGGCCCGTCACCTGCGCGACCAGGCGCCGGGCGATCTCGTCGGGATCGCTGGTCGGGGTGACCGTGACGTTGGAGACGACGGGAACCACCGGCG
>NZ_RZOS01000253.1:0-8248 GCF_004022605.1 Mesorhizobium sp. M4B.F.Ca.ET.089.01.1.1 | reverse complement strand
GTCCAGATAGATGTCGAAACCGCTCCGGATGTAGCGATCGTCGCCATCGGCCGAAAACAGCTTCAGCGTCTGCACGTTGGAGTAGGAATCGACGATTCGGCCGTTGATCATCGAGCCGGCCTCGGCGGTCGCCTCGGCGTGCCTGCGGATCGCCGGCAGATAGCGCTTGGCCAGAAAGCCGAAGGCGGCGATCCAGAGCACCACAAGCACCGCCAGCCTGAGATCAAGGCCGGCGACCAGCGCGAGCGTCGTCACCGTATAGACGATCATGAACCAGATGACCTCGATGAAGCTCTCCATCAGGTCGCCGGTGGCCTGCCCCGCCTGCCAGACCTTGGTGGCGATGCGGCCGGCGAAGTCGTTCTGGAAGAAGGCGTAGGACTGGCGCGAGACATGGCGATGCGCCTGCCAGCGCACCAGATTGTAGAAGCCGGGCGTGATCGTCTGCTCGTCGACCAGTGCCGAGAGCCCGACGACCAGCGTGCGGATGATCAGCACCACCGCGCCCATGAACAGGAGCTCGGGACCGGCGGCGGTCCACAGCGCATGCCAGCTACGCTCGCCGGGCAGTTGGTCGAGGATGTCGACCAGCCGCCCGACGAAATAGAACAGCCCAGCCTCGACCAGCGGCGCAATGCCGCCAATGATCAGCATTGTGAAGAAGGCGAGCTTCGCCTGTCCGACATAGTGCCAGAGGAAGCCGCCGACACCGGTCGGTGGCCGAAGGTTCGCCGGCTCGCGGAACGGATAGACCCAGCGCTCGAACCAGCGATAGACGGCTGTCATCATGCGGTGGCCATCATTCTGCAGCTTGACCCTTGGCCCCGATGTCGTTGGCGGCCTCGGCCGGCGCCTCGTCGAGCAGGAAGCCGCCCGACTGGCGCTGCCAGAGCTGCGCATAGAGTCCGCCCTTGGCGACGAGGTCGTCATGCGAACCTTGCTCGATGACGCGGCCCTTATCCATGACGACGAGCCTGTCCATCGCGGCGATGGTCGACAGCCGATGCGCGATGGCGATGACGGTCTTGCCCTGCATCAGCCTGTAGAGGTTCTCCTGGATCGCCGCCTCGGCCTCGGAATCGAGCGCCGACGTCGCCTCGTCGAGGATGAGGATCGGCGCGTCCTTCAGCATGACGCGGGCAATGGCGATGCGCTGCCGCTGTCCGCCCGACAGTTTGACGCCGCGGTCGCCGACATGGGCATCGAACCCGGTGCGGCCGTTGGCGTCGATCAGCCCGCCTATGAAATCCAGCGCCTCTGCCCGCCCCGCCGCCTCGATCAGCATCTCATCGGTGGCATCCGGCCGGCCATAGAGGATGTTCTCGCGCACCGAGCGGTGCAGCAGCGAGGTGTCCTGCGTCACCATGCCGATTTGCGCACGCAGCGAATCCTGCTTCACCGACGCGATCTCCTGGCCGTCGATCAGGATCTGGCCGGCTTCGAGGTCGTAGAAGCGCAGCAGCAGATTGACCAGCGTCGACTTGCCGGCGCCCGAGCGGCCGACGATGCCGACCTTCTCGCCCGGCTTCACCGTCAGCGACAGGTTCTCGATGACGCCCTTCTGCTTGCCGTAGTGGAAGCGGATGTCGTCGAAGCGGATTTCGCCGCGTGTGACGGCGATGTCCTTCGCGCCCGGCCGGTCCTCCACCAGGCGCGGCAGCGAGATCGACTGGATGCCGTCCTGCACCGTGCCGATGTTCTCGAACAGGCCGGACATCTCCCACATGATCCACTGCGACATGCCCCACATGCGCAGCACGAGGCCGATGACCACGGCGACGGCGCCGATCGTCACCGCCTGGCCGAGCCACAGCCACAGCGACAGCGCGGTGACGGAAAACAGCAGCAGCGCGTTGAGGATATAGAGCAGGCCGTAGAGCACCGTCACCAGCCGCATCGAGCGGTAGACCGTCTCGAGGAAGCCTGACATGCCCTCCTTCGCGAAGCTGGCCTCGCGCCGCGCATGCGAAAACAGCTTGACCGTCTGGATGTTGCTGTAGCTGTCGACGACGCGGCCGGTCATGGTCGAGCGCGCATTGGCCTGCTCCTCGCCGACCTTGCCGAGCCGCGGAATGAAGTAGCGTAGCAGCCCGATATAGCCGACCAGCCAGATCGCGAGCGGCGTCGCCAGCCGCCAGTCGGCCGAACCGACGATGAACAGCATGCCGAGGAAGTAGACGATGACGTAGTTGAGCACGTCGATAAGCTTGATGACGCATTCGCGCACTGCGAGCGCCGTCTGCATCAGCTTGGTGGCGATGCGGCCGGCGAACTCGTCCTGATAGAAGGCCATCGACTGCTTCAAGAGGTAGCGATGCACCTGCCAGCGGATGCGCATGGGATAGTTGCCCATCAGCGTCTGCTGGTTGAGAAGCGAGTGGAACCACACGGTGCCCGGCAGCGCGAACAGCACGACGAAAGCCATGCCTGCGAGCTTCCAGCTCTCGGTCTGCAGGAAAGTCTCGCGATTCTGCCCCGAGAGCCAGTCGACGATGCGGCCCATAAAGCCGAACATCCACACTTCGGCGACGGCAATCGCCGTCACCAGGAGCGCGTCGAGGATGATGTAGGGCCAGGCGCCGCGCGTGTAATGCACGCAGAAGGCGACCAGCGTCTTCGGCGGTTCGACCGGCTCCGCGGCCGGGAACGGATCGAGCTTGTTTTCAAACCAGCGGAACATTGCAGGCACTCGACTGTCTATGCGCTCACGCGGCGCGGGATTGATGGACAAGCATGCTCGACCGCGCAGCGCCGCGGGCCGGCGATGCAGAATCATCTGCATCGCCGGCCCTGCTTCGCGCAATATAGGGTGTCGCGGGCTTTTCGCCGACAGGCTCAGCCGACGATCCTGACGCCCCGGAGTTTCCGGGCGAAAAACTGGCGCCTGCCCGGCCTTTCGCGCCGGGCCGGATCAGCCTGATGATGCGGCGCACCAGCGAAGGCCGGCTGTGGTCAGGCACGGCGCGCGAGAAGTCGACGTCCGGCAGCATGCCGCGATGCGGACGCCGGCGCGTCTCGGCGTGGACTGCCGACGAGTAGGTCTCGCCGACCAGCAGCGCCCAGGTCGCCATCCTGCGCTCGTGCAGGCTTCTGGAGCCGGGTATTTTGTAGGGATCGAACATCGGTCCATCCTCCATGTGCAAATGCGATAAAAAGGGTGACGCAACATCGACTTCCGGCATTCGGCCGAAGCGGCCGAGTACTTCGGTGCGCGCAGCGTCGGTCCGGACATGACGGCAGGCGTCAGTCAGGACACGGTCAGGTGGGGCGTCGGGCCCCTTTGGGCGTTTGAAAAACATCGCAGGATTCCTTCGAGAACCGAAAACTGGGTTCGGGGGAATCGGTGCGATCAAGTCTTAGAGAGTCAGGAGAATCGTCGTACCGAAACCGCCGCGGAGCGCATAAGGCGCCAGGAGGGGCGCTGGTTGTGCATGGTCATCATGAATTCCCCCTCCATCGGTTCGGGTTGACAATGAGAGGCGTATACTCGACTTCGCAGAAAATGACCACCCGCCAGTCCAGCAATCTGCGAAACCTGGAAATCTCTGTGGCCGATCTGCCACTTATTAGAAAGACGCGGAAATGAACGGCCGTCTCCGCATCGCGCTCTACCAGCCTGACATCGCCGGCAACACCGGAACGATCCTGCGCTTCGCCGCCTGTCTCGGCCTTGGCGTCGACATCATCGAGCCGGCCGGCTTCCCGCTCTCCGACCGGGCGCTGAAACGGGCCGGCATGGACTACCTCGAAATGGCCGATCTGACCCGGCATGTCGACTGGAACGCCTTCGAGCAATGGCGCGTGGGCGACGCGCGTCGGCTGGTGCTGCTCACCACCAAAGCCGCTGCCGCCTATACGGACTTTGCCTTTGCCGATGGAGACATTCTGCTTTTCGGTCGCGAATCCGCAGGCGTGCCGGATCCGGTCCATGACGCTGCGGATGCTCGCCTGACCATCCCGATGCGGCCGGGCGCGCGCAGCATCAATGTCGCGCTGTCCGTCGCCATGGTCGCTGGCGAAGCGATCCGCCAGCTCGCATAGGATCCGTGATCCGCCGTCCCTGCCGTCACCGAGGGCCGTGGTTTCTCCAGTCAGTTTCGTCCAGGCGCACATCGCCTTCTCCTGCATTTGCCCGATCAGGATTTCTTCGCTACAAGCTCAACTTAACTTGAGGTCAAGCGGAAAGTGGCAGATGGCTCCAGCAACGGAATTGACGGTCGGCCAGGTGGCCATGCGCAGCGGCGTCGCCGTATCGGCGCTGCACTTCTACGAGACGCGCGGGCTGATCCGCAGCCACCGCACGGCCGGCAACCAGCGGCGCTACAGCCGCGACGTGCTGCGGCGCGTGGCGATCATCCGGGTCGCCCAGGAGGTCGGCATCTCGCTCTCCGAGATCGCCGCGGCGCTTCAATCCCTGCCCGAGGGCCGCACCCCGACGCGCGAGGATTGGAATCTGCTTTCAACGGCTTGGCGCGACGGGCTCGACCACAAGATCGCCCAGTTGAAGAAGCTGCGCGACGGCCTGAGCGACTGCATCGGCTGCGGCTGCATGTCGATCGACAAATGCCCGCTCAGGAACAAGGAAGACCGGCTGGCGCGGGAGGGCACTGGAGCGCGCAGGCTGATGGCGCGCTGATCAATCCGCCGCCGGCAGCCGCCTTATCGTGAATTCGATGACGTCGCCCGGCCGTTCGAACCAGCTTTCGATCTCGGTCCAGTAGGCCTGCTTGGGAAAGCGCTCGAACCATTCCTTGGCCTTGAGGCGGGCGTCCGAGCGCGGCAGGACGAAGGTCTCGCGCAGGAAGCCGTCGCGCGGCATGCGCTCGCGCTCGGCGCGCGAACGGTCGAGCCTCTTCTTCAAGCCATCCAGCGGCGGTCTTGCCGGGGTGCGCACGAAGGAACTCCTTGCACCGTGGTCAGACAGGACTTGACCCTTGCCCCTGAGAGATTAGGGATCGCGCCCGGAAAAGACGAGTCCTTTATCGTCCGCGACTGGAGACCTGATTTTGGAACGACCTGAAATACCGGTGGGCCTGCCTGCCGACATCGAAGAGAAGAAGGTGAAGGCGCGCCTGTGGTTCGAAGCATTGCGCGAGCGCATCTGCGCCGCCTTCGAGCAGATCGAGCAAGATCTGGAGGGGCCTCTGGCCTCATGGTCGCCCGGCCGCTTCGAGAAAACGCCATGGCAGCGGGACGAAGGCAAGGGCGGCGGCGGCACCATGTCGATGATGCATGGCCGTGTCTTCGAGAAGGTCGGCGTCCACACCTCGACCGTCTATGGCGAGTTCTCGCCCGAATTCAGGAAGCAGATGCCGGGCGCCGAGGAGGATCCGCGCTTCTGGGCAAGCGGCATCTCGCTGATCGCGCACCCATGGAATCCCAACGTGCCGGCCGTGCACATGAACACGCGCATGGTCGTCACCTCGCGCCAGTGGTTCGGCGGCGGCGCCGACCTGACGCCGGTGCTCGACCGCCGCCGCGTCCAGGACGATCCCGATACGCTCTCCTTCCACCGCGCCATGCGGTTTGCCTGCGAGAAGAACGCCGGCGTCGCCGACTACGCCAAATTCAAGGACTGGTGCGACGAGTATTTCTATCTGCCGCACCGCAGCGAGCCACGCGGCATCGGCGGCATCTTCTTCGACTGGCTGCATTCTGGCGAGGACGCGGGCGGCTGGGACGCCGATTTCAACTTCGTCCAGGATGTCGGCCGCTCTTTTCTCGTCGTCTACGGGCACCTGGTCCGGTCCAATTTCAACGACAACTGGACCGACGGCGACCGTGACGAACAGCTCGTCCGGCGCGGCCGCTACGCCGAATTCAACTTGCTTCACGATCGCGGCACCATCTTCGGGCTGAAGACCGGGGGCAATGTCGTCTCGATCCTCTCCAGCCTGCCGCCTGAGGTAAGATGGCCGTAAAATATCGGTGAGCGGGACGTGAGCCGCAATGGCGTCCCATTCGCCGAATCTGGGCGCGCAATGTGGCGACCGGATTATCTTTTTCGTCTAATAGGCATTTGAAAAATCAGGGCTATTTGTCGTTTCCGGGCCGGGAAACGCCGGCGGCTCTTCTCTCCCGTGAGCCGCGACCCGACGTGACCGGACGGCCTTTGATCGAGTGGGCGCCTTCCCGACCGGGTGCCCGCATTTTCCAGGAGAACATGCCATGCGCAAGCTTATTGTGACGGCAGCAGCCGCTGCTCTTCTCGCCACTGGTGGCGCCGCGTTCGCGGCGGTCAAGCACACCACGGGTACGGTGAAGAGCTTCGATGGAACGGCCATGAGCCTCGTTCTGGATGATGGATCCACCTTTACGCTGTCCAAGGCCTTCAAGGATCCTGGCCTGCAGGCTGGCGAGAAGGTTCGCGTTTCCTGGGACATGAGCGGCAAGAACAAGGTTGCCGAGGCAGTCAAGATCATGAAGTGACGGCCTGCTCGCAGGAGCAAGACAGGGCTATTTCCGGTCTTGCTCCGAGGTAGCGTAAGACGGGCGGAGCAGCGATGCTCCGCCTTTTTCGGCTCCTGCGGCAACCAAAGCCAGCGAGCCGTGTTATGGTTGCTCGCCAGCACACGACCCGAAGGCCCCCAGGTTTTCGACGAAAGGGGTTTTCGAAAAAGGATCGTGCGCGCATCAGAGTGCCGGATCGGATGTCCGTCGGCGCTCCAAGGAGGAAAGGAGAATCCGATGAAGGAATTCCACTGCGGATCGCTCGTGCCGGGCTGTGAGTGGCATACACGCGCCGAAGAAGAGGCCGAGGTGATGCGCCGTGCCGTCGAGCATATGCGCGAGACGCATGGCGAAACAACCATTCGCGAGACGATGATCGAGGCGATCCGCTCGCGTATCCAGAAGGTGCGTGACGCCGCGTAACGGCTTCCGGCCGGATCAGATCACGGATCTTGCGCGATCCGGCCAACAAGCAGGCGAAGGGGATGCCGGATCCGACGGCATCCCGCCCCACTTCCGGCCGCGGCTGCCGAAGAGCGCAAATATTTTCAATCAAATACTTATATTCGCACCTGCTTGGATAACCCGACGGTAACGGTAGGCGTGCCACCATCGGGGAGATAATCCGGATACAGGGGCAGCCAGAGAAGCCCGTCGCCACCAGGCGCTGATCCGGAAACGGTGGGGCGAGGTGTTTTCGCGCATGCGCGAAAGGTCCGGCAATCGAGGTAGTTTCCGTTGGACAGCGCTGCTGCTGTCCGCCTTCCTTGGCGCGCCTCCGGCGTCCGGGCAGGAGATGACGACGTCGCTTGTCGACATGCACCAGGGCTCGCAGCTCAGTGACCGGGCCAGAGGCCTCGGCGACGGCGGCTATGAGTTGCAGAGCGGATCGTGGGTATCGTTCAACCGGTGGTATCACGCCACCTGGGTCGACCTCCACGTCGACTTTCTCACCCAGCTGACTGAAGACACCGGAATCCTGTGGGGTTTCGGCACCGGAGAAAGCGCCGAGAAGTACAGCATCGAGCCCAGCTTCAAGCTCGGCTTCCTCACTCAGATGCACCCGAGTGCGAGCAGCACCCTGTCCTTCTCGCTGACCTCGACGATCGGCGGCAACCTCACCGAAAAGCCGTGCGTGGCCGACTATGGGGACCTGGGCACCTACAGCGTCAACTGCCGGCTCGCGGCCACCGAGATGGCACCTGAGCAAACCCTGAAATATCTGGTTAACGCTAAACCGGAGACCATGCGTCTCTGGCTGAATTACCGTGTTACTTTCTGACCTTGGAGGCTGACATGAGCAGGTTGACCCGCCTCGAAGTTCACAATCGTCCATCCTGGTTCCTGTTCGACTGGAGTAAGAGCATGTCAGCCAACCACTGGAAATTCGGCCTCGCCGCCGCGCTTGCCATCTTCTCGGCGCCGATCGCTTCGGCGCAGGAAGCTCTCGACGCCGACCAGACTGCCGCGCTCTGCCACGGCGCAGGGTCGATTTGCGTGAGCGCCACGATCCCGGCCACGCCGACGACGCAAGCGACGGTGCAGAGCTGGATGAGCCCCGAGGTCGGCGCCGCATGGGCGGCCGGCTACAAGGGCAGTGGCGTCACCATCACCATCGTCGACGATTTCAGCAGCACGTCGCGCTTCTCCGGCAATTTCGGCCTCGGCACGCAAAACCAGCGGCACGGCGAATGGACCCGCCAGGAAGCCAGCATGGTTGCGCCCCTGGCAGCCATCCGGTCGAAGGACTTCTCGACGGGCTCGTCGGTTGCGCTGGCGGCGGGCCTGAACGTGCTCC
>NZ_RZOS01000252.1:0-8258 GCF_004022605.1 Mesorhizobium sp. M4B.F.Ca.ET.089.01.1.1 | reverse complement strand
GGCGGCGCCATCCTGACCGGCATCATCGGCGCGGTCCTGAATGCGATGAAGAAATAGGCCTGCCGGGTTCGGGCTTTTCGCATGGGCGGCTTCGGCCGCCCATTTGTTTTCGGCTCATCGAGATCGTCACTGCCGGTGGACGCCGTTCGCATGTGCCTCTACATCGGAGAAGACACAGCGAAAGGACAATCATGGGTCAGCTCAACGCCGGCATCGTGCCGGTCACGCCCTTCCAGCAGAACTGCACGATCCTCTTCGACATGGACGACAGACAGGGAGTCGTCGTCGACCCCGGCGGCGATGTCGACAAGGTGCTGGCGGTGCTGAAGGACAATGACATCAGGGCTGGCGCTATCTGGATCACCCATGGCCATATCGACCATGCCGGAGGCGCGATGGAACTGAAGGAGGCGCTCGGCGTCGATATCATTGGCCCGCACGAGGCCGACAGGCCGCTGCTCGCCAACCTCGAAAACCAGGCCAAGCGCTTCGGCATCACCGACGCGGTGCGCAACTGCGTGCCGGACCGCTTCCTCGCCGAGGGCGAGGCGGTCTCGTTTGGGGAGCATGTCTTCGAGGTCCTGCATTGCCCCGGCCACGCGCCGGGCCACGTCGTCTACTTCAACCGCGCGGCCAAGTTCGCCCATGTCGGCGACGTGCTGTTTCGCGGCTCGGTCGGGCGAACCGACCTGCCCGGCGGCGACCACGCCGCGCTGATTGCTTCGATCAAGGACAAGCTTCTGCCGCTCGGCGACGACATCGGCTTCATCTGCGGCCACGGCCCGGCGGCCGCTTCGGCGAGGAGCGCCGCACCAATCCGTTCCTGACCTGAATCTCAACACCCCCTGGGTGAGCGCCTAAAGGACCCCAAACAAAAAAGCGCTGGCCTTGCGGTCAGCGCTTTCTTGTTTGGGGCAGGGAAGCCTCAGTTGGCGACGCAGAAGTGCTGCTCGCCATCATTGCCGGTGAAGGTACCGGTGCGGGAATTGAAGGTGCGATAGCGGTCCGAGCAGTATTCGTACCAGGCACGGGTCCACGGTTCCGCATAGCGGTCGGCATAGACGACGCGCGGCTGCGCATAATAGCGGCGAACCGGAGCCGGCCGCACATAGCGGTAGTCATAGTCGTCGTAGCCCGGCTCGTAATAGCTGTTGTAGCGAGGCTGCGGGTTGCTCAACGCGCCGGCGATCAGGGCGCCGGCAGCAAGGCCGACAACGCCGGCGGCGAGGGCGTCGTTGTGGTTGTGATGGTGACGGCGCCAGCGCCAGTCATCGGCATTGGCCGCCGGCAAGGTGGCCAATATGGTCGCGGCGATGCCGGTGGACAGAATGGCGGTCTTGAGAATTCGGTTCATTTCGGTCTCCTTCGCGCCGGCCCGTGTACTTTCGGGGGGATGCGGACCGGCTTTAGCAAAGGTTAATAAGAGACCGTGGCTGAACGGAGGCTGAACGAAATCCGGCCTGACATTTCGATTGCTTGCGCAAAACCATAGACCCGGCGAGAGCGGACCCGCCTCATCAGTCTCCGCCAGGTCTGTCCTGAACCGGCTCAGCCGATCGACAGGTTGACGGCCTTCGGACCCTTGCCGCGCTTGTCCGGCTCGGTGTCGAATGTCACTTTCTGCCCATCCTCAAGACCGGGAAGACCCGACGCCTGCACGGCCGAAATATGGACGAAGACATCCTTCGCGCCATCGTCCGGCGTGATGAAGCCGAAGCCTTTGGCATGATTGAAGAACTTGACGGTGCCGGTCTGCGGCATGGGAAGCTCCTTATGATCCCATAAAGTCCAGTTTCGGGCCGGCAAATGCCCGAGTGGAAATTTGTCCTTTATTTTAGCGCTATCGGCAAGAGAAAGTTTTTGCCCCGCCCGGCAGGCATTTTGGCAGCGCTTTGCGTCCGCCGCGCTTCGCGTGCCGTGATCCAAATTGTCGTTTTGGTGCACGCCGTTAGCCGAATGCCCGGTACCGTTCGGCGAGCCCTCCACCGGGCATGGAAAAGGCGCGACGGTGACCGTCGCGCCTTCGAGAATTCAGCCCGGCTCGGAAGCCGGTTCACGACCTTGCAGCGCGCCATCGCTCCTCCGCGCGGGCGATGCCTCAGATCGATCGATCAGGCAGCGCGGAGATTGACCGCCTTCGGACCCTTGCCCATGCGGTCGGGCTCGACGTCGAAGGTGACCTTCTGGCCGTCGACCAGGGTGCGCAGGCCCGAAGCCTCGATCGCCGAGATATGGACGAACACATCCTTGGCGCCGCCGTCAGGCGTGATGAAGCCGAAGCCTTTGGTGGCGTTGAAAAACTTTACGGTGCCGGTCTGGGCCATTGGGGGAAACTCCTCTCACCCGTGTCAGTCATATGGTTTGCCCGCCGCTGGCGCCTTGGGCATGTCCCGGTGGTTGCTTCGGCAGTCATGCATTGGCGCATGGTCAAACCCCCCGCCGAAAAACGGGGCCGTCAGAGATTCACAGTATCGGGGAAAGGTCGTCCAAAACGTTCCGCTCTCCGGGTCGCAAATGCCCGAACACGGAATTTATCGCACGGAAACGTGATGGTTGCAAGACAGCGCCGCGGGTGGGCCCGATGGGCGCCCCCGACGCAGCGCTTCGATAGACCCGGCCCCATGCCCCGGTCATCGGCCAGAGCCCGGCCACGCATGGGCCAGCGGCCCCTCGCCGGTGGCCGGACGGCGCCAGCGGCGGCGCCATTTCGTCCGCAAACGGGGGTTGCATTTGTCGGAGGAATGGCGAGGATCGGCAGGCGCGTTTTGCGCCGAAGCGGGGGTCATTGCACTCTGATTTGCGCATGCTGTTCGTACCCATGCGCCGGGAGGTATTCATGAGATTTATTGCGACGCTTTTCTCGCGACAGGGCTTTGCTCTCCTGTTCCTGTCGGCACTTCTAGCAGCCTGCACGGTGGTGGTTGACGACGGTCCTGGACCGCGGCCGCCAAGGCCGGAGCCGCAATTCTGCACCAGGGAGTATGAGCCGGTCTGCGCCCGCCGCGGCGGCGACCGCCAGACCTTCGCCAATGCCTGCCTTGCCGACCGGGCCGGGTATCGCATCGTGCGCGATGGCCCATGCCGCGACGGCGGTGGGGGCGGCGGTGGCGACGAGCCGACATTCTGCACCCGCGAATACGCTCCGGTCTGCGCCCGCCGCGGTGGCCAACTGCGCACCTTCCCGAATGGATGCGAGGCCCGCGCCGCGGACTATCGCATCATCGGTGACGGTCCATGCTGAGCAAGCAAGGCCTTGTCGTCGCGAGCGGCGGGGCCTTGCGGCGGCAGATCCCATCTCCTTTTTGCCGAGGAGATGGGCATCTCCATCCGCGACCGGCGAAGCCGTTGCGTCTTGAAACTGCCGGCCGCATGGCTTAGGTCCGGCAAGCGGACAAACACGGCAGGTTTCCCATCACCAGAGATCCAAGACGAGGCGCGGGTTCCAGCCCTGGCGGGCAGACGCTGGGGCTCGATCAGCGCGTGCAGCAGGCGCTGCAACTGCATCAGGCCGGCCGCCGGCAAGAGGCGGAGATTCTCTACCGCCAGGTGCTGGCGCAAAAGGCGAACCATGCCGCGGCCGCGCATTTCCTCGGGCTTCTGCTGCACCAGACCGGGCGCGGCGAAGAGGGGCTGGCGCTGATCGAGCAGTCGGTGCGCCTGCAGCCCGGCAATCCCGATTTCCTCAACAATCTGGGCACCGTGCTGCGCGACCTCGGCCGCGTCGCGGCTGCGGTCGATTGGTTCCGCAAGGCGGTGACGTTGCGGCCGGACCAGCTGGCGGTGCGCGACAATCTCGGCTCGGCGCTGAAGCAGCTCGGCCAGTTCGAGGGCGCAGAAGACATCTATCGCGGCACGATCGGCCGCAATCCATTCCATGTGCGCGCCCGCATCGGGCTGGCCGAGACGCTGCAGGAGGCGGGGCGGCTGGACGAGGCGATCGCGGTGTTCCGCGAGGCGCTGGCGATCCGGCCGAAGGACGCCGACCTGCTGTACGGACTGGGCGTCGGCATGATGGAGAAGGGCAAGCTGGACGAGGCGGCCGATCTCGCCCGGCAGGCGCTGGCGATCGCTCCCGCCATGGCAAGGGCATGGCTGCTGCTGACGCAGGTCAAGCGCCAGACCGAGCGCGACGCCGAACTCGTCGGCATGGAGGCGCAGCACGCCAAGGCGCCGCAGGGAAGCCTGGCGCGCATGCAGCTTTCCTTCGGCCTCGGCAAGGCCAATGACGACCTCAAGGATTATCCCCGCGCCTTCGACTATTTCGCCGAGGGCAATGCCATCCGCCGCACCGGCATCGACTACGATCCGGCGAGGACGCGCGATGAATTCGAGGCGATGAAGGCGACGTTCGATAGGGCGTTCTACGAAAAGCACAAGCCAAGTTCGATCGCCGACGACACGCCGATCTTCGTCGTCGGCATGCCGCGTTCCGGCACCACGCTGGTCGAGCAGATCATCGCCAGCCATCCGCAGGTCTTTGGCGCGGGTGAGCTCAGCATCCTGAAGACGGCGGTCGGCAAGCAGTTTCCGCTCACCATGAAGGGCGGCTTTCCGCAAGGCATCGCCGACATGCCCGACAAGGCCTTCGGCGAAGCGGGCGAGGCCTATCTCGATATGCTGCATGCCCGCTATCCGGGCTTCCGCCATGTCACCGACAAGATGCCCGGCAACTTCCTGCTGGTCGGCTTCATCCATCTGATGCTGCCGCAGGCGAAGATCATCCATTGCGCGCGCGATGCGGCGGCCACCTGCCTGTCGATCTACAAGGTGCATTTCCGCGGCGACAGCCACCGTTACGGCTACGATCTCGGTGAGCTCGCCGACTTCCACAATCTCTATGCCGACATCATGGCGCATTGGCGCAACGTGCTGCCCGGCGTCGTTCACGATGTGCGCTACGAGGATTTCGTTGCCGACCAGGAAGGGCAGACGCGGGCGCTGATGGCGCATCTCGGCCTGCCCTGGGACGACAAGGTGCTGTCCTTCCACGAGACCGACCGTCCCGTGCGCACGGCCTCGGCCGCCCAGGTGCGCCAGCCGATGTACCAGGGCTCGGTCGACCTTTGGAAGCGTTATGGGGACAGGCTGAAGCCGCTGCTGGACAAGCTTGGCTGATATTGAGGTGAGGCCGGCCTGCGAACGGCGGCTCCCTGCGCTTCCGGTGCTCACGTACGTTAAGTACGCTCCGCTCCGGTTCTCGGGAACCGCCATTCTCGACTCGGCCTGACCTCAATCTCAACCCAGCTTGGGGCCGAGCTCCTCAAAGCTCGATGAACGTCTGGAAACCGCCGAAGATCATGCGCTTGCCGTCGAACGGCATTGTCGGCCAATCGGCCTTCAGCCGCTCGTCGACCATTATCTTCGCCATCACTTCGTCGCGCCGTTTTCGCGACTCGTAGACAACCCATGCAAAGACGACGACTTCGTCGTCCTTGGCCTGCACGGCGCGCGGGAACGAGGTGAGCTCGCCATAGGGCACGTCGTCGCCGATGCATTCGACATAGGAAAGCGCGCCGTACTCCATCCAAATGGTGCCTGCTTGCCCGGCCATCTTCTTATAGGCGTCGAGATTTGCCTTGGGGACGGCGAGAACGAAACCATCGACATAGGACATCGTGCTTCTCCTATGCCTTCTTGACAGGCGCGTTCATCGCCCATTCGACACCGAACGGATCGCGCATGTTGCCCCACTGGTCGCCCCAGAACATCACCTGCAGCGGCATGACGACCTCGCAGCCGGCGTCGACGGCGCGCTTCCACCAGGCCTCGATGTCGTCGCTGCCGAGATGGAGCTGCATCGTGTAGCCCTGCGGCTTCACCGGCGACATGCCGTGCTCGGGATAGAAGTCGGAGATCATCAGCGTCGAGCCGTTGATGTGGAGATGGATGTGCATGGTGCGGCCCTGCTCATCCGGCGGATAGAAGAACACCTGCTCGGCGCCGAAGGCCTTCTTGTAGAATTCGGCGGCCTTGAAGGCGCCGTCGAGCTGCAGATAGGGGGTCAATCCACCGAGCACTTTGGCGGCCGGCTGAACGGGGGTCTGGTCGGTCATTTTCTGCTCCTCTTTGCGTTTTGGTCTGACCTTGCGAACCACAGGACGAACGAGGCGGCCGCGATCCTACACGGGTCTCGGATTCTTTTCGAACCGCCGAAACTGCGCCGGGCTGGTCGCCTGTCAAATCACCCTGGCCGAGCAGGTCGCAGCGCCGGCGCGACGGCTGTACTGCACGTCGAAGATTTCCGGAACGCCGATGTCCTTGCGCAGTTCGGCAGGGAGCGAAAGCAGGATACGCTCGCTGCGGTAGCGGGCGCGCGTCGCCGCGTACCGGGTTGCGATGCGACCGATGGATGACAGGACCGACATGATGAATTCTCCCTGGTTGATGCCGGCATCATTGTGTCGGCACCCCAAGGACGTGGCGCGTCCCGGCTATCCGACAGATCGCCGGGATTTTTTCGACCGGAGACTTTTCAGTTACCCCACTCGGCCACCGCGCAGAAGAAATCCTCGGGGTCGTCGACCTCGGTCAGGCGGCGTTTCTCGATCAGCCAGAAGCGGTTGCCGACGGCGCGGATGAAGGCGCGGTCGTGCGAGGCGAGAACGCAGCTCGCCTGATGCGCCAGCAGTTCCGCCTCCAGCGCTTCCTGACCGTCGATGTCGAGATGGTTGGTCGGCTCGTCGAGCAGGTAGAAATTCGGATTGGCGAGCCTGAGCGCCAGCATCACCAGCCGGGCCTTCTGACCGCCCGACAAGAGCCCGATCCGGCGCGCCTGCATGTCGATGCCGACGCCGGCGCCGGCGAGCAGCGAACGGGCGCGTTGTTCGCCAATGTCGAATTTGCGCGTCACCATCGCCAGCGGCGTGTCGTCGCCGCTCATGCCCGACAGAGCCTGATCGCTGTAGCCGAGCACCGTCGACGGCGTCACCTTCACATTCCGCACGCTTTCCGGCTCGGCGACGGCGTTGCGGAGCAGGGTGACGAAGCGCGACTTGCCGACCCCGTTGCGGCCGAGCAGCACGATGCGGTCGCCCTGGCAGATGTGACGCTTGCCGGTCCGGAACAGCAGCGTGCCGTCAGGTGTTTCCACTGCCGCGTCGTCGAGCGTGATCAAGACCTTGGCGTGGGTGCCGCTGTTGGCGAGCCTGATGGCGCCTGCCGAACGCTCGCGATGCGCCGGCATGGCCGCCTCTTCCAGCTTCTCCGCCCGCTGGTTGAGCTGCTTGGTCTTGACGGTCAGCAGGTCGCTGCCCGAATTGATGCCGATGTTGTGGAGCTTGGCCGCCTGGCGGCGGAGTTGCTGGGCGATCTTCATGTCGCGCTCGAACTTGCGCGCCGTCGAGGCATCGACGTCATCGAGCGCCTCGCGCGCCCGCGAATAGGGCAGCGAGAACACCGGCGACTGCTCCGGGCGCAGGAACAGCGTGCGATTGGTGGTGGCGTCGAGGAAAGCGCGATCGTGGCTGGCGATGATGACCGGCACCTCGCGCGGCAGCGCGTTCAGCCAGTTTTCCAGCTGGCCGATTTTCGCCAGGTCGAGATGGTTGGTCGGCTCGTCGAGCAGGAGCACGTCCGGATCGGTGACCCAGACGCGGGCGATCAGCGCCAGCCGCTGCCAGCCGCCGCTCAAAGCGCGCATCGCCCTTTCGCGCATCGGCTCCGGCACGTCGAGGGAGTCGAGAACTACATCGACCCGCCACAGCTCACTATCGGCCTGGTCGGGCGGCAAGGCATCGGCCACCACTTGATGGAAGGTCCGATCGAGAAGCGCGTCGGGGACTGATTGCTCGACATGGCCGACGCGCAGGCCGCGCGACCGGGTGATGTCGCCGCTGGTGGCTTCCAACTCGCCGGTCAGGCATTTGAGCAAGGTGGATTTGCCGCGGCCGTTAGCGGCGACGATGCCGAGCCGGTCGCCGGCGGCGATGGTGAGGTCGAGATTGGAAAACAGCGGCGCACTCATGGTGACGCCGAGGGATTTGAGGCTGATCAGGGCCATAACGATTTTCTCTGGTCTTGCCGGGAACCGGCTGATGCACTTTGACGGTCCGCTGGCTGATCAACGGATCAGCTTAGCGGCACCACGAAGGGCAGACCAAAAATCGAAACGGGAAAACCCGGACCGTCCGGTCAGCCCTGCAAGCAAGCTCGCAGGGCGCAAATCGGGCCACGCTGACGATGGTGATCGATAAACACGCAGCCCTCCTTTCTGGACGTTCGAGTAGGGAGATTGGGTACACCGGGGGAGGGGCGGATCT
>NZ_RZOS01000251.1:0-8268 GCF_004022605.1 Mesorhizobium sp. M4B.F.Ca.ET.089.01.1.1 | reverse complement strand
GCCATGGCAAGCTGCGAACGCGGACCGACATTGAGCATGCGGCTGAAGTCGGCGAAGATCGCCGGCAAGGAACTCGGCGCCGCGATCAGCACCAGCCTCTCGGCGGCAACGGGCTGGATGCCCCTGACGGAACCGGCGACGGCGTTGGCGGCAACGGCGCCGCCGAAGGAATGGCCGACGATCGCGCTGAATGGCCCGAACCATTCGCCGGCGACCTTCGCCGCCTCGACCGCATTGACCATGTTCAGGCGGCGGCCCTGCGACTGGCCGTGGCCCGGCAGGTCAAGCGAGACGACCCTGTAGCCCGCCCGGCGATAGCCTTCGATCAGCGCGCGCATGTATTCGGTGCGCGAGCGCCAGCCGTGGATGACGAGCACGGTGCCGGCGGCCGCCCTGCCCGGCTCGGATCGGAATTCATGCACCATGACGCAGCCGGCCTTCGTTTTCAGCCGGTGATGGCGCGCCTCGGTCATGAAGGCCGCGGCCCGGTCGACGGCGCGGCGTTCGCCGTCGCTGAGGGCTTTCACATTGGGCGTGCGGCAGAACAATTCGAACGCGGCCCGGCCGCTGAGGCGGGGCGCTACAAGCTCGGCCGCGCCGAACACGCCCCGGATGACCTTCAGTCCAAATGATGCCATAGTGGCGATCCATCCATTCGTTCAAGCATGAACATAATAGTTCAAACATGAACATTAAACAAGACCTGCCCTGGGATAACCCGCGCTTTCGCAACTGGGTCGCGGTGGCGCGTGCCTGCCATGTGGTGGAGCGCACGCTGGCAGTGAAGCTGGTGCCGCTGGATCTCAAGCCCGCGCAACTCGACGTGCTGATGAACCTCTACCGCCATCCCGGCATGTCGCAGCATGACCTTGCCCGCAAGCTCTTGGTCGGCCGTTCCAACATCACCATGCTGCTGCCGCAACTGGAAACCCGAGGCCTGCTTCGCCGCGAGGGCGACGAGAAGGACAAGCGCGTGCTCAGGCTCAGCCTGACCGTGGAAGGCGAAGCCCTGCTGATGCAGGCGCTGAAGGTTCACATGGCGCTGATCGAGAAGGCGATGAGCCAGTCGACTGCGGAGCAGTGCGACATGGTCGGCGAGCAGATGCGCAAGATCGCCGACGTGCTGAAGGAAGCCTGAGCGCCGGGCGCTCTCCAGGAGTGTTGAGATTCAGGTCAGGCCGGCCTCACCTGAATAGCAACGCACCTACCACATCGTCTTCTTTGCCCGCTCTGGCCATTCCTTGTCATAGGTCTCGCCGTCGATGCTCTGGCGGCTGGTGACCTCGAGGATCCGGCCGGGCGTCGGCAGCGATTTCGGATCGACATGTTTCGCCGGGTTCCAGAGCTCCGAGCGGACGATGGCGCGGGCGCACTGGAAATAGACCGTGTCGACGGCGACGACGGTGACCGACCGCGCCGGCTTGCCTTCGACCGTGAAGGAGGCGCAAAGCTCGGCATCGGTGGTGATATGAGCGCGGCCGTTGACGCGCAGCGTGGTGCCGGACCCCGGCACCAGGAACAGCAGGCCGACGCGCGGATCCCTGATGATGTTCTTCAGCGAATCGGCGCGATTGTTGCCGCGGCGGTCCGGCATCATCAGCGTCTTCGGATCGTGGATGCGCACGAAGCCGGCGAGGTCGCCGCGCGGCGAGCAGTCGAGCCCCTCCGGCCCGGCGGTCGCCAGTGCGGCGAAGGGCGAGGTCTCGATGAAGGCGGCGTATTCGGGAATGATGTGGTCGAGTTCCTTGACGATCGAGGCTTCGCCCGGAATGCCGTAGAGCGCTTCAAGCTGTTCGACTGATGTGATGACAGACATCTGTTTCGTCTCCGAACCTTTGCCGGCGCTACTCCACATCCATGACGCCTTGACGACAAAGCGGATGGCAAGACCTAACGGTCGCGACCGAGGCCTTTCTCGGTCAATTCGGCGAGATAGGCATTCCAGCGCGCCTCCTTCTCGTGACCAAGCGCATGCAGGTAGTTCCACGTATAGATGCCGGTGTCGTGGAAATCGTCGAAGGTGATGCGCACCGCATAGTTGCCGACCGGCTCGATCTTGAGGATGGCGACATTGCGCTTGCCGGGCACGGTGACCCGCTGCTCCGGCGAATGGCCCTGCACTTCCGCCGAGGGCGACAGCACGCGCAGCAGCTCGGCCGGCAATTCGAACGGATGATGGTCCGGAAAGGTGACGGTAAGCAGCTTGCGGTCCTTCGAGACCCGGAGTTCCTTCGGCGCTGTCATGCGGATCGTTCCTGCGTCATTTCCACCCCTTCCCTACGCTGCTTCGCCACAGCCGAAAAGGCCATTGCAGGGCGGCCGACACGCGATGTCGGTCGGGGAATGTTACCAAAGATCAAGACAGGCTATCTTGAATGAAAGGCCGTATCGTATCACATAGCGGTATATAACGACGCCGTTCGCGGCCACGGGAAACGCAAAAGCATGGACATGATCGATCCTTTCGGTCGAACGATCAGCTACCTGCGCGTGTCGGTCACCGACCGCTGCGATTTCCGCTGCACCTATTGCATGGCCGAAGACATGACCTTCCTGCCCAAGAAGGATCTCCTGTCGCTTGAAGAGCTCGACCGGCTCTGCACCGTCTTCATCGAAAAGGGCGTGCGGAAACTGCGCCTCACCGGCGGCGAGCCGCTGGTGCGCAAGAACATCATGCACCTCGTGCGCCAGCTGTCGCGGCATCTGAAGAGCGGCGCGCTGGAAGAGCTGACGCTGACCACCAACGGCTCGCAGCTGTCGCGCTTCGCCGCGGAGCTCGCCGATTGCGGTGTCGAGCGCATCAACGTCTCGCTGGACACGCTCGACGCCGACAAGTTCCACCAGATCACCCGCTGGGGCCATCTCGGCAAGGTCATGGAAGGCATCGACGCCGCCCAGGCGGCCGGGCTGAAGGTCAAGCTCAACGCGGTGGCGCTGAAAGACTTCAACGACGAGGAACTGCCCGAGATGATGCGCTGGGCGCATGGCCGCGGCATGGACCTCACCGTCATCGAAACCATGCCGATGGGCGAGATCGACGCCGACCGCACCGACCAGTACCTGCCGCTGTCGCTGCTCAGGGCCCAGCTCGAGCGCCAGTTCACGCTGAGCGACATCCCCTACAAGACCGGCGGCCCGGCCCGTTACGTCCATGTCGCCGAGACCGGCGGCAGGCTAGGCTTCATCACGCCGATGACGCATAATTTCTGCGAAAGCTGCAACCGCGTCAGGCTGACCTGCACCGGCACCCTCTATATGTGCCTCGGCCAGGAAGACGCCGCCGACTTGCGCGCGCCGTTGCGTGCGTCCGAAGGCAACGAACTGGTCTCTGCGGCAATCGACGAGGCGATCGGGCGCAAGCCCAAGGGCCATGACTTCATCATCGACCGCCGCACCAGCCGGCCGGCGGTGTCCCGGCATATGAGCGTCACCGGCGGCTGATCTTTCCGCCATTTGGGGCAAGGATCGCCTCCGTCATTGGCTGGAGACTGGCTTGAAGCACCTTTTCCCGACCGTGGCCATCGCAGCGTTGAGCATGGCAGCCGCAGCCAGCGCCGCGCCGTTCACCTACACCAATCAGCGCTTTGGCACCGTCTGCACCTTTCCGGACGAGATCTTCAGCATTCGCGAGCCCGAGCCGGAGAATGGCGACGGGCAGCAATGGAGCGCGCCCGACGGAGCCAGGCTGATCTGCTCTGGCATCCTCAACGTCGATGACGACACGTCGAAAAGCTTTGTCTCCTCCGAGAAGGCCAGCGCCGAGCCAGGCTACAAGATCACCTACAGCAAGGCCGGCAAGGATTGGGCGGTGCTGTCCGGCATCAAGGACGGCAAGATCTTCTACGAGCGACGCCTGTTCGGAAAGGACGGCGTCATCCGCACGGTCTGGATCGAGTATCCGCAAGCTCTGAAATGGAAATACGATCCGCTTGTTGGCGTCATTGCCGGAAGCCTCAAGGGGCCGTGAGCATTTTGCGCCACACCGCGAAATAATCCTCGTCCGCCAAAGGGCGGCCGATTTACCGACTCGATGTTCCAGCCTAGCCTTCCAATGGAAGTGATTTTTTCACTCACAGGGGGAATGCAACATGCGCAAATTCATTCTTGCTCTTGCAATGGTCGGCTTTGCGGCGGCACCGGCGGCGGCGCAGTCGATCGGCGGCAAATATACGGTCGCCGGCACCAATTTCGACGGCTCCGCCTATGGTGGCGAGGCGACCATCACGCTGACCAGCGAGACGACCTGCACCATCCATTGGGAAACCGGCGGATCGTCGTCCGACGGCATCTGCATGCGCAACGACAATGCTTTCTCCGCCGGCTATGTGATGGGCAAGGAGATCGGCCTCGTCGTCTACAAGGTCGAGGAAGACGGCTCGCTGCACGGCCTCTGGACCATCGCCGGCAAGGAAGGCAGCGGCACCGAAGTGCTGACGCCGAAATAAGCCCTTTCGCTTTCTAGGGTTTCGCATTATGTTCCGCGCCATGTCGCGAACCACCGTCCTTCAGCTAATCGCAGCGGTGATCACCATTGCCGTCCTGACCGCCATCCACCAAGGTGCCGACTGGTTTCTAAGCCGTTGGTCGCTCGACTTTAGCCTTGGAATGATGTTCGGAATGTTCCTGGTGCTGCTGGTCTGGATCTACGAAGACCGCAAGCAACGCCGTTCAAGGGCGACCGACGGCGTCCGGTCCGCTGAGCAGCAGAGCGCGCGCCACACGATCGACCTGTGACTGCTGAAGCCTAGATCCCTGGCCAACCCGCATCAGCGCATCGAGCACGGCGCTCTGCTGCGGGCCGCCTGTGAGGCTGCGAGCCATATCGGTAATTGCCTTGTCGTTCCCGCCGTTCCGCAGCGCGTCGATGATGGTCTCTACAGCTCGAGTACCCGCCGCGCGTGCTGCGCCGCGCGCGCCGCCGGCAATAAAGCCCTCGCGCACGCCGAAACCGCTGCTGCCACCGCCGTCGATGGCATCTCTGGCCGCGATGCGCGCCGCCGTCTCGGAATTGCGCGTGACCATGTTCGACGTGTCGGCAAAGAGCTTTTCGCGGTCGAGCAGATCGATAATCGCCTTTGCCCGGTCGGAGCCAAACAAGGTCGACAGGCGCGCCCGGTTCCAATCCCCTTCCCCCTTGATCAGGCGCTGAAGCGCGACGCGGTCGTTCGCGTTGGTGCCTACAATGCGCTCGATCTCCGCGCGGGCGCCCTCACGAAGGCGAAGCGGCACGGCCGACGGACCCACCTGCAAACCTTGCGGCAGCGCGGCTTGCCTGACTTCCTCGGCGAGTTCGTCGGGCCGCGGCGCTTCCCGGCCGCTGGAAAGCACCGTCTGGCCGCGCTGAACGGCGTCCTTCTGGCGAGCTAGCTCGGCGTACTTCGCATCCACTTCCTTGATGCCGGGCACCGCGGCACGAAGTTCATCATCGATCCCCTGGCGTGCGGTCTGAAGGGCGTTCAGGGCGTTGCTCCCCTGCGTGGTTTCCAGCAGGTCATCGACGGCGTGCCGCGCGTTCAGCAGCGTCCCGGCGTCGCTGATCAGCCCAGGCTCGGGCAGCGGCTGACCGCCGGAGCGAGCGCGGGCTATTTCGTCGGGCGTCGGCGTGTAGTTGAGCATGTTCCGAACCTGCAGAACGCCCTTCTGCGCCTCGCCGCGCAGCGTCTGGGCCTCGGCGTCGAGATAGCGGGCGATTGGTGCAGAATCGACCAGTGAGGCCTCGCGCAAGGCTTCCCTATATTCCGGCTGTAGACTTGCCTGGTTGCGGGTCGCGCGGTCGATGATGCGCGACGGCGTAGGAGCCTCGCCAAGCGTCTCGTTGAGGCTGGACCGGATGCGCCAGTTGGCGTCGGCATCGCGCGCACCAATCGCGCCGCGAACGATGGCCTTGCCTTCTCCAGGCGTTGCCGCGATGGCGCCAGCGGTATGACGCAGGTTCGGGCCGAGATCCATCAACATGCCATTGTCGCCGAGCTGCGCCAGTGCGCCGGGCTCTACGGCATCCTGTCGGACAGCGCTCGCCAGAATCTTGGTGGCGCTCTTGTCCAGGCCAAGCGCCTTGGCAATGGCGCTGAGCTGAACCCGGTCGGCGACGGCCTTGACGCCCTTGCCGACAAGCGGAGCGACAAATGGGGCGGCAAAGCCTGTCAGAGCACCGATGCCTGCTCCAATACCTGCTTCTTTAAGGTTGCCGCCTGACCGCACGGCTGCATCCGCACCGTTAATAGCTGCGCCGGAACCTGTGCTGGCCAGCAACCGCAACGGGGTCGACGCGACTCCGATGCCGAACAATTCAGGCGCTGCGGCCATCGCCGGAAGCGTGCCGGCCACGGCGCCCGTCACGTTGCCGGCAGTGCGCGCGATCGGGTGCGCGGCACGGCTTTCTTGCTGGATGTCGGTCATCTCCTGGTTGACCTCGGAAGCAGGCTCCCCGGTCAGCAGCGAGCCGATACCCGCCGCCGTGGCAGTCAGGCCCCTGTCGACATAGGGGCCGGCAATCGGAATGCCTTCGCCGATCGCGTTGAGGAACGTTCCCGACGCGCCCATGGCGCGGGGAGAGGCAATTCCGGGCGCGTCGTGACCGCTCCCCGGTTCGGGGCCACCAGCATCCATGATCTTTTGAGCAGCGGCCATGCCGGCTTTCGCGCGGGCATCCGCCGCGGAAACATCAGCGTTTGCTGACGGCAGAGACTTGGCAATCTCTTCGACCGCCGCATTCTGCTGCTCGGGCGTCATCGACAGGAACCCCTCGTCTACCTGTACCTTGCGGCCTTGGATGTTGAGCGTAGGCATCAGGGTTCAATGCTCCACTTCAAGCCGTTGCTGGTCGTGCCGCCACCGGTGCCCGCGTTGCCAGCCGGCGCGGAACCGCCACCGCTCTTGATTGCGTCGACCATCTGCCGGATACGCGCCAACTTGTCGTCGAGGGATGCTTTCGCCTCGCCAGGCTTTGGCGTCAGGATGGCCGCCTGGTTCTCGACTTCGGCCGGCGCCGCCGTCGCGCCGGACACGCTGTAGAGGTAGGATGCGATGATGGTGCGCAGCGAGTTCGACGCTCGCTGATACTCGGGCGATTTCAGGTACTCGGCGCCAAAGTCGGATCCGCGCGGGATAGCCGACAGGGCCTGATCCGACGGATTGGACAGGGCCGAGAAGTTCTTTTCGACAATCTGCAGCTCGGGTGCGACCACCGAGTACAGCTTGTTGTCGCGCTGCTGCTGCTCGTTCAGCGGCTTCTGCTTCGCGCCCGTGAGAGGCAGGATGCCGGCGTTCTCGCTCGGCGGCGGATTGGCCGCGCGCGGGCTCGCTGGCGCGCTCGGAGCTTCGGGTGCCGGCACGGCGGACGGTGCCGCCTTGGTCGTTACAGGCATAGCCGGACCACCGGCAGAAGCCTGCCCAAACACGCCCTGCGGCGTCAGGAACAGCAATTCGCCATTCGGGCCGCTGATCGTCTTGCCGGCGGCGAGCTGCTGCGCCTGCTCGACCGTAAGGCCGCCACCATCCATCAGGCCGTTGAGCGCCTGAGCCTCGACGGAATTGCCCGTGAACCGGAACTGGCCAGCGTTCGGACCATTGCCGATGCTGACAGCCCGCGTCTCGCCCGTGCGCTTGTTGTACAGGGTCCGCTCGTCCAGCTTTTCCCAATCGGTTTGCTGGCCGCTGTAAACGGGCTCGTGCGTCTTGGGATCGACCAGGACGCCACCAACCTCGATCGGCTTGCTTTGCTCGGCCGCGAACTTCTCCCGGTCGAAATCGAGGCGCGCTTTGTCACCCGGCTCAATCTGCGGATTGCGCAGCTTCTCGACTTCCAGCCGGTTCTTTTCCAGTTCGAGTTGGTTTGCCGGATTTTGCTCGTCGAGCTTCTGTTTCAGCATCAGGTTAACGACGCCTCGCTGTTGCTCGGACAGGCGTGGATCCTGTGAGGCCTGCAGAAGTTGCTGCACGGTCGGACCACCGGAGGCTGGATTGGCCTGTGCGACCGTCTGCGCCGCCGCAGCCGGCTTCGCGGCCACCGGAGGCGGTTCTGCCGCGCGCGGCGACTGAACAGGCTGTGCGACCGCCGCCGGGCCGTCCGGCGCCGGACGCTTGTTCAGCGCCGCCGACACGCCCGCGCCCGGTTCGAGGCTCGCCACGTTTACCGGCGCGGCATCGGCGAAACGCGATGTGAAGGAATTGGCCATGGAAATGCGGCGCGCGGCCTCGCCACCGGGACGGTTGTAGCCGGCGAATTTCCAGGCGTTGTTCATCAGGCGCTGCGCTTCTTCCGGCGAT
>NZ_RZOS01000250.1:0-8272 GCF_004022605.1 Mesorhizobium sp. M4B.F.Ca.ET.089.01.1.1 | reverse complement strand
AGGGGAGTGGGGAAATAGGGGCCTCTAGGTACCACAAGCCGCGTGAATAGTCCCGCCGCTGTCACTACTCCCTTACTGCCCTACACCCTTACTCCCTTAACTACGCATCCTTCTCGGCCTGCTCGTTCACCGGGCCCGGCTCGACCGGCGCTTCCGCGGCCGCGGCCTTCGGGCCGCCCTTGGCGACACCGACCATGGCGGGCCTCAGCACGCGCTCGCCGATCGAATAGCCCGGCTGCACGACCTGGACGACGGTGCCGGCGGGAACGTCGGGATTGGGCACCTCGAACATCGCCTGATGGAAGTTCGGGTCGAACTTCTCGCCTTCCGGCGCGAGCTTCTTCACCCCATGCCGCTCCAGCGCCGAAAGCATGGCACGCTCGGTGAGGTCGACGCCCTCAATCAGCGCCTTGAAGCCGGCATCTCCGCTAGCCTTCGCCTCGGCCGGAATGGCGTCCAGCGCGCGGCGCAGATTGTCCGACACAGACAGCATGTCGCGGGCGAAATTGGCGACCGCATAGCTGCGCGCGTCATGCACGTCGCGCGCCGTGCGGCGGCGCAGATTCTCCATCTCGGCCGCCACGCGCAGCGCGCGGTCCTTCAGTTCCTCGTTTTCCTTCAGCAGCCGCACCAGCGCCTCATAGTCGCCGTCGACGCTGCCCTCCGGACGCTCGCCACCGGCCTCGCTAGGCTCGATATCCTCGGGCGCGCGTTCGTCTTTTGCCTGGTCGCTCATCGCCGTTTCCCGTCGTTCCGGATGGTTTGGATTTGCGCCCGATATCGAGGTTTGAAGGCCAAAAATCAAGGGGCAAGCGACCCAATGCAGTTTCGCGGCGCCTCCAGGGAACCGTTCGACATTAAATCAAATTTTACCTTACCCGCCAGCTTCGCTTGCCAGAATGCGATAGCGACGGAACCATTGCCGGGGCGAGGGAGTTTCGAAGCCGACACAGGAATTGGGACGATGAGCGGCAACAAAGACCACAGGCAAGCGGAACTCGCCGCCGATATCAGACGACAGCTTGGCAGCGAAGCGACGAAGCGCTTCCTGCGCACGCTGCCGTCATTCCGCCTGGAAACGACCACGCCAGAGCATTTCCGCGACCTGCTCGACCAGTTGGACGACTTAGAGACCGGCGAGGCCGACGGCGAACGCCGCCAGTAGACCGCACGAACCGCCCCCGTCGCGTGGCAATTACGCGCAGTAATTTCGCGTGATCGCCGTCTTGCCGGGGCGGGACGCCCTGCCTATGGTTCCTGATGAACATGATTTCCCCCGAGATGGCGGCCAACAGCAAGCGCGCCTGGTTGAAGATCCTGGCGCGCTACAAGAAGCCTGACCGGCGGCGCAGCGCCATCGAGCTCGCCATCACCCTCATCCCTTTCGTCACACTCTGGGCTCTGTCTTCGGCTGCCTATTCCTACGGCCATTGGTGGGGGCTGACCCTCGTCGTTCCGGCGGCCGGCTTTCTGGTGCGGATATTCATGATCCAGCACGATTGCGGCCACGGCTCCTTTTTCGCCAATCGTTATGCGGACGACTGGATCGGCCGCGCCCTCGGCGTGCTCACGCTGACGCCTTATGATTGCTGGCGGCGCGCCCATGCCACCCATCACGCCAGCGCCGGCAATCTCGACGAGCGCGGCATGGGCGACATCAGGACACTGACCGTCGCCGAATACCGGCAGCTATCCTGGCCTGGCCGCCTTGCCTATCGCCTCTATCGCCATCCGCTGGTGATGTTTGGTCTCGGCCCGATATGGCTTTTCATCTTCGAGCAGAGGCTGCCGGTCGGCATGATGCGCGGCGGCCTGACGCCGTGGGTGTCATCCATGGCGACCAATCTCGGCATCGCGCTCGCCGCGGTGACACTCATCTGGCTTGTCGGGCCGGGCGCGTTCCTGGTCGTCCACCTGCCGATCGTGATCCTCGCAGGCTCGGCCGGCGTCTGGCTGTTCTATGTCCAGCATCAGTTCGAGGAGACCGAATGGGCGAAGGATCCCGATTGGGAATTCCAGCGCGCCGCGCTGCATGGATCGTCCTACTACGACCTGCCGCCGGTGCTGAACTGGTTCACCGGCAATATCGGCGTCCATCACGTCCACCACCTCTCCGCCAAGGTGCCGTGCTACCGGCTTCCGGAAGTGCTGCGGGATTATCCGGAACTGCGGCGGATCGGCCGCGTCACGCTTCTCGACAGCCTGCGCTGCGTGAAGCTGGCGCTATGGGACGAAAACCGCGGCAAGCTGGTGTCGTTCCGCGAAGCGCGCTTGCCGCTTGAGGCATGCCGCTCAAGGGCGTTTCGGCGCGCCTTAAGAGCGGCTCAATATCCATTGCCCGCCGCACCGGGATGCGGCGGGTTTCTTCAAACCTTGCTCAGGCCGCCTTGCGTTCGTCGCGCATCAGCGCCTTGCCGTCGCGGATCTCGGTGCCGAGCACCTTCAGGCATTCGCGCATAAACGCTGCAAGGCCAGGCCAGCCCTTGGCCGATACCAGATTGCCATCGACATGGGCGCCGGTCGGCGCGACATCGATGTAGATGCCGCCGGCCAGCGTCACCTCCGGCTCGCAATATTGCAGCGCCGCGACCTCGCGGCCGCGCACCACGCCATCGACGGCGATCAGGATCTGCACGCCGTGGCAGATGGTGAAGATCGGCTTGCCGGTCTCGTGGAAATGCCTGACCAGCGCCTGCACCCGCTTGTCGATGCGGATGTATTCCGGCCCGCGCCCGCCGGCCGCATAGACAGCGTCGTAATCCGCCGGGTTCACCTCGGCGAAGGTCTTGTTGAGGATGTAGTCGTGGCCGAGCTTTTCGGTGTAGGTCTGGTGGCCTTCGAAATCGTGCAGCGAGGTCTTCAAGATGTCGCCGGCCTTCTTGTCGGGGCAGACGACATGCACCGTATGGCCAACCGCATGCATGGCCTGTTCGAAGACGAAAATCTCATACTCCTCGCTGAACTCGCCAACGAGCATCAAAATCCTTTTGCCTGCCATGCCGGTTCCTCCCTTAGCTGGCTATTTATTTCGAGCCACGAAATATAGCCCTATCGTAAGGGCAAGCAGGCCGGAGGGGAAGCGCAAATCGCAAGATTGGTCCTACCAGATTGATTCCGTGGCGCCCGGTAAGCGACAAAGGCAAGGCTTCCGGAGCAAAACCGGACAGGCTGGTCTGACCAAGACGGCGTCAGGCAGCCGCCCGGATCATATCCGCCGCCTTCTCGGCGATCATGATCGTCGGCGCATTGGTGTTGCCGCCGACGAGTGTCGGCATCACCGAGGCGTCGACGACGCGCAGCCCTTGCAGCCCGCGCACCTTGAGCTGCGGATCGACGACGGCCATCTCGTCGATGCCCATCTTGCAGGTGCCGGCCGGGTGATAGATCGTGTCGGCGCGGGCCCTGATATGCGCCATCAGCTCGGCGTCGCTGGCAGCGCCGGCGGTGTAGATTTCCTTCTGGCGATACCTGGCCAGCGCCGGCGCCTCCAATATGCCGCGCGTCATCCGCACGCCCCGGAGCAGAAGCTCGGCGTCGCGCTCGTCCTCGAGGAAGCGCGGGTCGATGCGCGGCGGCGCCAGCGGGTTCGCGCTCGTAAGCCCGACCTCGCCGCGCGAATGCGGCCTCAGCACGCAGACATGGCAGGAGAAGCCATAACCCATATGCAGCTTGCGGCCGTGATCATCGACGATGGCGATGCAGAAATGCAGTTGCAGGTCGGGCCGCTCGGCCGCCGCGTCGGATTTGAGGAAGGCGCCGGCCTCCGCATAGGGCGTGGCGATCATGCCGGTGCCGTCCTTGCGCCAGCGCAGCATGTGCCTGAGCAGTCCGGGCAGGCCGCGGAGTCCGATGCCCATCAGCTCGGTCTCGCGCGACTTCCAGGCCAGGATGAAATCGAGATGGTCCTGCAGGTTCTTGCCGACACCGGGCAGTTCATGGACGAGCGGAATGCCGTGCACTGCCAGCTCCACCGCCGGACCGATGCCGGAAAGCAGCAGCATTTGCGGCGAGCCGAAGGCGCCACCGCACAGGATGACCTCGCGCCTGGCTTCCGCCACGGCTTCGCTCTTGCCGGCACGATAGCGCACGCCCGTCGCGCGCTTGCCGTCGAGCACCACCCCGGTCGCCTGCGCGCCGGTGATGACGGTGAGGTTCGGCCGGCCCATCGCCGGATGCAGATAGGCTGCCGCGGCCGAGCAGCGCTCGCCATTGCGCCGCTCGCCCCAGAATTGCGTGACCTGGTAGAGCCCCACCCCTTCCTGCTCGGGCCCGTTGAAATCGTCGTTGCGCCTGATCTGGTTTTCGCCGCAGGCCTCGATGAAGGCATTCGAGATCGAACGCGGTTCCTGCTGCTCGGCCACCCTGAGCGGTCCGTCGCCGCCGTGCAGCGCGTCAGTGCCGCGCTGGTTGCCTTCGGCGCGCCGGAAATAGGGCAGCACCTCGCTCCACGACCAGCCGTCGCAGCCGAGATCGGCCCATTCGTCATAGTCGCTGGGGTGGCCGCGCGTGTAGAGCATGGCGTTGATGGCGCTTGAGCCGCCCAGCGCCTTGCCGCGCGGCTGGTAGCCCTTGCGGCCGCCAAGCCCTTCCTGCGGCACCGTCTCAAAGCCCCAATTGTTGATCTTCGGCCTGCCCGGCAGCAGCGCGATGATGCCCGCCGGCGCGCGGATCAGGAGATCCTTGCCTTCGCCGCCCGCCTCGATCAGGCAGACCGTCTTCGATGCATCCTCGGAAAGCCTGGCGGCAAGCGTGCAGCCGGCGGAACCGCCGCCGGCGATGACATAGTCGTAGCGCATGGTCTCCTCCCGGCGGATGTTTCCGTCCGTGCGGTCAGAGAAAGCCTGCTTGCGCGCGTTGTAAAGACGTCGACGAGTTACCGCAGGGTCAGCCGGCGCGTTTGCGCCGCCATGAATATTTCGGCCCCTTGGCCTCCGACTCGGCGGTCGGCTGGTAGTAGAGCCCCAGCCCGCCGGTGCGGCCTTCCTCCAGCCGCTTCAAAAGCACCGGGTTCGAGATTTCGAACTCGTCGAAGCCGACCCGCAGCATATGCGGCAACTGGTCGACCAGCACCTGGCCGGTGGCGCGGACCGCGCCTTCGAAATGATGGCGGCTGCGCAGCAATTCGCCCTTGGAGAAGGAGCGGCCGTCATTGAACGCCGGGAACGCCAGCGCCACCAGCTGTCGCTGGTCGAGCAGGCCGACGATCTTGTCGAGCTCGTCGCCGGGCTGCAGCAGCACCCCGATGCGTTCCCTGGCCGACTTGCGCACCTCAAGGTCGAGCCCCAGGAACGCCTGCAGCGGCAGGATGAAGCGGCCGTTGCCGGCGAGCGCCTCGGCGCTCTCGGCCTGGATCCACTCGTCCTCGCGGAAACCGTTCGGGGTCCAGAGGCGGGTTTCCGATTTGGTCGGTTCAGTCATCAAAATTCCCAAAATCCAAAAATCAAAGGATGTGTCGCGTTTCAGGTCAGGCCGAGCCGGAGCGGAGCGTCCCGTGAGCACCGGAAACGCAGGAAACCGAAGATTGCGGGCCGGCCTCACCTGAGTATCAACATAGCCTAAAGGGATGCGTCGGTCAGCGACTTCTCCAGGCCTGAAAGGTGGATGCCGCACTCTGTCTTGGCGTGCCCGGCCCAGCGGCCGCTGCGCGCGTCCTCGCCCGGCTGTACCGGCTGCGTGCACGGGAAGCACCCGATCGACAGATAGCCATAGGCGACGAGCGGATTTTCGCGCAGCGCGTGCGCGCGCATGTAGTCGGCCTGGTCCGCCGTCGTCCAGTGCGCCAGCGGATTGATGCGGATGCGCGAGCCGACGGCCTCGAAGACCGGAAGCGCCGCGCGCGTCGAGGCCTGGAAGCGCTTGCGCCCGGTGAACCAGGCGCGGAACGGCTCGACGCCGCGCGCCATCGGCTCGACCTTGCGCACGTTGCAGCAGGCGTCGGTGTTGGTTTCGTGCAGCCTGCCGGTCGGATCGACCCGCTCGAGCGCGGCCTCTTCCGGCTTGATCACCCTGATATCGGTGAAGCCGAAATCGGCGACCAGCGCATCGCGATAGCCGAGCGTTTCCTCGAAATGCTTGCCGGTGTCGAGGAAGATCACCGGCAGCGCGCGGTCAACCTTGGCGATCATGTGCAGCAGCACGGCGGAATCGGCGCCGAAGGAGGAAACCGCGGCGATGCCGCCGCGAAACAGCTCGTTCGCCGAGCGCTCGATGACCTCGATCGGGCTCAGGTGACCGTAAAGCGCGTCCAGCCCCGCCGCCTCGGCGGCGACGCCGGCCTCGACATCAACGACCCGGTCAAGCGGCCTTGGTTTCGCCAGCATAGAGCGCCTCCTTGAACGGCGCGGGACCGACTCTGCGGTAGGCGTCGATAAAACGTTCCGAGGGACTGAGCCGAAGGCCGAGATAGGTATCGACGATCTGCTCGATGGCGTCGGTGATCTCTTCCGACGAGAAGCCGCGGCCGATGATCTCGCCGACGGAGGTGTTCTCGTCGGCCGAGCCGCCGAGGGTGACCTGGTAAAGCTCGGAGCCCTTCTTCTCGACGCCGAGAATGCCGATGTGGCCGACATGATGATGGCCGCAGGCATTGATGCAGCCGGAGATCTTCAGCTTTAATTCGCCGATCTCGCGCTGCCGTTCCAGCGAAGCGAAGCGCTGCGAGATCTCCTGCGCCACCGGAATGGAACGGGCCGTGGCCAGCGCGCAATAGTCGAGGCCGGGGCACGAGATGATGTCGCTGATCAGATTGGAGTTGGCCGTCGCCAGGCCGATGTCGACCAGCGCGTCATAGACGGCCTTCAGATCGGCGCGCGCCACATGCGGCAGGATCAGGTTCTGCTCATGGCTGACGCGCAGTTCGTCGAAGGCGTATTTCTCGGCAATGTCGGCGACAGCCTCCATCTGGCTGTCGGTGGCGTCGCCCGGCACCTCGCCGATGCCCTTCAGCGAGATCGTCACCGCCGCATAGTCGGGATGGCGATGCGTCACCACATTCTGGTCGAGCCATTCCGAGAAATTCTTGGAATCGAGCCGCGCCAGCTTCACTGCCGCGTCGCCTTCCGGCCGCTCGGCCAGACCCGGCGGCGTGAAATAGGCGTTGATGGCCTGGATGTCGGCTTCCGGCAGCTTCAGCTCGGCGTCCTTCAGCTCCTGCCACTCGGCCTCGACCTGGCGCGTGATCTCCTCGACGCCGGTCTCGTGGACGAGGATCTTGATGCGCGCCTTGTACTTGTTGTCGCGGCGGCCATAGAGGTTGTAAACGCGCAGGATCGCCGTGCAGTAGGAGAGAAGATCGGCTTCCGGCAGGAAGTCGCGGATCTTCCGCGCCACCATCGGGGTGCGGCCCTGGCCGCCACCGACATAGACGGCGAAGCCGAGCTCGCCGGCCGCGTTCTTCTTCAGGTGCAGGCCGATGTCATGCGTCTGGATGGCGGCGCGGTCGCGCTCGGCGCCCGTCACCGCGATCTTGAACTTGCGCGGCAGGAACGAAAATTCTGGATGCACCGACGACCATTGCCGCAGGATCTCGGCATAGGGCCGCGGATCGGCGACCTCGTCGGCTGCAGCGCCGGCGAAGTGATCCGCGGTGACATTGCGGATGCAGTTGCCGGAGGTCTGGATGGCATGCATCTCGACGCTGGCGAGATCGGCCAGGATCGCGGGAATGTCGGACAGCGCCGGCCAGTTGAACTGGATGTTCTGGCGCGTGGTGAAATGGCCGTAGCCCTTGTCGTACTTGCGCGCGATGTGGCCGAGCATGCGCATCTGCTTGCTGTTCAGCGTCCCATAGGGCACGGCGATGCGCAGCATATAGGCATGCAGCTGCAGATAGACGCCGTTCATCAGCCTCAGCGGCCGGAACTGGTCCTCGGTGATCTCGCCGGCGAGCCGGCGCTGCACCTGGTCGCTGAACTCGGCGACGCGGGCCTGAACGAAATCGTGGTCGAACTCATCGTAACGGTACATGCTTCGTCTTTCAGGGCGCGTCCGCCCGCATTGCCTGTTTGGTCTATGCCGCCTGCACGGGTTGCGGGCTTGCCTGCTTGCCGAGATCTTCGCGGATGGTCGGCCCGGCGGCGCGGATCTTTTCGCGCAGCCGCACCGGCTCGACCAACCCGTCGACCACCGTGACGTCGATCAAGTTGACGTCGACGACCTCGTTGTTGGCGTAGGCCGCGGCGCCGATCGCTTCCAGCCGGTCCTCCGCCGCCTTGTCGTGGGCGAGGTCGGCGCCGCCGACCGTTTCCGCCCAGCCGCCATCGGCGTACCAGAC
>NZ_RZOS01000024.1:0-31410 GCF_004022605.1 Mesorhizobium sp. M4B.F.Ca.ET.089.01.1.1 | reverse complement strand
GAGCGGGACGCGCTAGTCGACTTTGCCGGAAGCAGGGGCCTGGCGGACCGGCTGCATCTGGTAGGCGAGGTTCCCACGGCGCGCATTTTCGAATTCCTCGCGGCGGGCGATGCCTATGCGTTTCCATCGACGACCGAGACCTTTGGCCTTGCCTGCGTCGAAGCGGCGATTTCCGGCCTGCCGGTGGTATCGAACGACCTTGAAGTGATGCGCGAGGTGCTGACGGCCGAGGACGGCGAAGCGGCGGCGATCTTCGTCAAGGCCGATGCCGATGGCATGGCCGGGGGCCTTGCGGAGATGCTCGCCAGGCCGGAACTGATGGCCAGGCTCTCCGCGGCGGGACGGCGGCTGAGGGACAAGTACTCGCCGGCGAGGATGTGCGCGGGCTACGAGGCGCTACTGCTTCCCTGAACGCTTTCGCACCGCCGCGATCCCGTCGATCACTTCCAGCCGGCCCGCGCGGTTGAGGGTGTGGATCTTCGGGTATGGCCAATCGCCTTCCGAGTCTATCGGCCGAGGCTGCGAAAGCCGCACCGTCCGCCGGTCGAGGTCCAGCAATTCCGACAGGCCAAGCCCGCCGCCGTAGCCGAGCGTTCCGTCCTGAACCGGAAGCAGGATACGGCCCTCCCGGTTGCGAACGAAAGCTCCGCCTGGGCGTGCCATACGAAGGTCGATCAGGACAGGGTTAATGGGATGCGGGGTCCACGGGCCGGAGAGCGCCGGAGCGCTGAAAACCACCAGCGTGTCGGACGTGCTGCCGTAACCGTCGCGATCGGTCGCGAACAGCCAAAGTTGCCCGCCATGCTCGAGCAGCGTCGCGTCGGAGATCTCGCCTTCGACCAGCACCGTCTCGGCGGTCCAGCGGTCCGGGAAGCCCGTGGCGCGATAAAGGGTGAGCCTGCCGCCGGCGCTGGCCTCGGGAAGCATCCAGACCGCGCCGTCACGCTCGAAGACCTGCGGGTAGGAGAGGTGGTGCGGCTCCTCCAGCACGACCCTCGGCGTTTCGGGTGTGCCGCTCGCATCGAACGGCACGACGGAGATGACGGCCTTGCCGGTCGCATGAGGGTAATCCTCGACGAACAGGAATGACTGCCCTTGCCACTCGAACGGAAAAGGGTCGGCGTAGAAATGGTCGCCCGGATCCGGCAGGACCGACCAGCCGGTTCCGAGCCAGCCTGTGTCCGCCACGCCGGGCGCATCGGTGAAGCGGTAGCCGACGCGCCAATGCGCATGGCGATAACCGACGCGCCTTATGGCCTCCCTGCCGAGCCGCGGCAGCGCGGAGGACAGATAGGCGGTGGCGAAGCCAAACGCCGTCGCGCCCTTTCGGCCCCAGGCGTCAGGCGTTCCTTCGTTCCGGAACGATCCGCTTTCAGCGAAGGCACGGGCGATCGAGACGACCAGCGTGACGGCGCGGGCCAGCACATCCTCGGTGCCCAGCGCCGCCGATTCCCGCTTGTCCACCATCGGCCGAGCCCGGCCCACCACCATCTTGCCGTCGAGGACGGCCTCGATGACCGGCAACCTACCGGCCGCGACCGCCGTCGCCGGCGAGAGGTCGGAGGCCGACCCGTCAAACAGCAGGCCAATCGTCGGGACATCCGACGGCGCCGCGTTGCCGGCGAGGTCCAGTCGCAACGCTGCGGGCCGGCCGCCGGATCGTGCCTCGATCCTGTCCAGCGGAGCGCCGAGGCCGGGCCCTTTCCGTCGAAACAGGCGCTGCTCGAAGGCAAAGGCGAGCTTTGCCGCAGCGGGCAAGGCGGCGGCTTCGGCCTGATGCAGCACGGCCACGTCATGACCGTCGGCCCGAAGCCGCTCGATGACGAGCTCTTGCCATCGGCGAGGGGCAATTTGCGGAACAATCACGTCGATCGAGACCATGTCATTCCCGTTCGCGGTTGTATTGGTGCTCGGGCCGCAGACACTCGAAAAGAAATCACTTGGCTGAAAAAGCTTACCTTGCGGTTACACTTGAAATCCGGATGCGTGATTTGCGGAAAAATAAATCTCGACTGCCTCGGCCCGATCCTGCCGAGCGCCGAATGCATGACAGATTTGCGACCGGCGTCCCAACTCTTGCATATACCAAGTTTCTAACTTTCCTGCGATTTGCCTTGACGCGGAACGCAAGACGTCGTCGATAGATCGGGCCGCAGTCTGCCGGTTCGGATACATATGTTTGAAGTCACTGCCGAGGATTCCTTCGACTTCCGCTCGACGGAATATGCCGAGCTGTTCGCCAGCTCGGCGGCGACAGCTTTTCAGCACCCGATATGGTTGGCGCAGCTCTATGAGCGGATCGTCCGGCAAAGCTCCGCCACACCGCTGATCATCGTGGTGCGCAGCCGGCAGGGCGGCAAGCTCGCCATGGTCCTGCCGCTGGTCAGGCGCCGGTATACGCTGCTTAAAGTCGTGGAATTCGCCGACATGCGCGTTTCCGACTATGTGTCGCCGGTCACCGACGAGGAGACCTTGTCGCGCATCCTGGCGGACAGCCGCGTCGTCGCCTCGATCCGCAGGCTCCTGCGGCCCTATGATCTGCTGCGCATCGGCAAGCTGGCGGATCGCTCGCTCGCCATGGAGCGCTTGTTCGGCATTGAGAAGCGCGAAAGCATGGGCATGAGCGCCTATTCCAGCAAGCTGGAGCCGACATTTTCCGCCTGGCGCGAGCATCAGCTCGACCAGTCCTACCGCAAGGAACTCGACAAGAAATCCCGGCAGCTCGGCCGGTTGGGGGAGGCGCGTTTCAAGTGCGCCGAGACCATCGACACCATCCGGACCACATTCGACGCGCTCAAGGTCTATCGCGGCAAGCGCTTCGACGGCAGCAACGGCCCCGCCGACCTGCTGCAGCAGCCGTCCTATTTCGACTTCTATCTTGCCGTGGCGGCGGAAGGATGTGGCGGTTTCGCGCGCACCTACACATTCTGGATGAACGACAGGGCGATCGCCGGCGCGCTTGGGCTTGCGCATAATGGCTCGCTTCTCGTCATCCTCGGCGGCTTCGACGAAGCCGGCTACAGGAAGCAGTCGATCGGCAGCCTGCTGTTCGAACAGATCGCGCGCGATTGCATCGAGCGCGGCGACCACTCCCTCGACTTCACCATCGGCGACGAGCCCTACAAGCGCATCTTTGGCGGCCGCCCGTCGCCGATGTGGCAGATCTTTCGGGCGGGAAGCCCGCTCGGCTACGCGGCGCATCTGACGGTGGAGAAACTGCCGGCGGCGAAGGCGCTGGCGCGGCGCGTGCTGCACGGCAAGAAGGCCGCGCCCGATCGCGTGATCGCGGCGCCGGTTCCCGTGGACGAGGAGTTCAGTCCCGAGGTTCGAAAAACCTGAAGCGCGTGGCGCCTGGTCGACCATCGGTACAAGCGAGATGGATGTTGGAGCGGCATCCGGTGTGGAGATCAGCCCGCTCTAGGTCGCTGCTTCGAGCCTCGGCCTCTTGAGGCCGCGCAGCCTTGCGGCGAAACCGGGGCTCAGCCTGTTGATCCCATGCATGATGCGGCGGCGGCTGAAGTGGAGATGCCGGCGCGCGCGCCAGCGCAGATCGTTCTCGATGGTCAGGCGGCGGCGGAAATCCGCCAGTTGCAATCCGTGCGCATCCATCGCCAGCTTCGCGGGATCGCCGTAGAAGGCCGCGATTTTCGCGGCCGCCATGCCGGGGGAGGCCAGCCATTGCGGCACATGCGCCTTGCACAGGCGCTCGACGTCGGTGAGCAGACGGCTGACGCCCGTTCCCGCGGCCGGACAGGATGTCTGATAGGCATCGCCGATCAGGACGACGCCGTCCTTCACGCAATTCTCGGCGACGGTGATGTCGGTCAGCCAACTCTCGACCTTATCCATCACCTCGAAATCGCCGAATGCCTTGACCAGCCCCGGCAGCGTGTCGATCAGCGTTTCCTTCGGCTGTTCGCGCAGCGCCTTCACCCAGGGGTCGCGATGATCCCTGAAGACAAACAGATTGGCGCGCGTGACGTCGGCGGCCGGGAACAGGTTGAGATAGTCGATGCCGTCCGAGGTCCGCTCGCCATAGTAGGTGAGCGCGGAATGCCTGAAGGCGCCCGCTCCCGCCGGGCGAAGGTTGAAGCCGAAGGTCAGCGACTGCCGCTGGTGGACGAACCTGCGTTCGATGCCGAGGTCGCGCTTCAGGATGTCGCCCATACCGGTGGCCAGCACGAGCAGCCTGGCGGTGACGTCGCCCTGTCCCAGGATCGACACGCGCTGGCGCTCGGCGCCTGCCTCCAGAGCGTTGACCCGGCCGGCGATGAAGCGGACGTTGTCGGGCAGTGCCGCCCGCATGGCGTTGACAAGATCGTCGTAGAAGATGCCGTAGTGGCGCGCGTGCGTGCGGTCGAGAAGGCGCCCCTTGCGGATGTTGACGATCTCATCGAATGCGACGGCCGCGCCGGCGAGCCTGTCGAGCAAGCCGATCCGGCGCAACTTTTCGATCTGGTCGCCGGCGATCTTCTCGACGCGGAATTCCCGGGGGAAGACGGCATAGCGATCGATCAGCGTGACCTGATAGCCGGCGCGGCCGAGCACGTTGGCCGCAAGCGTGCCGGACAGCCCGCCGCCGACGATGACGATCTCCGTATCGATGCCCGCCGGCAGCGGAGGGCGGGACTGATCGGCGGTCATTTGGAATACCTCAAGATGGCGTAGATGGCCTGGGGGCTGGTTGTGAAATAGCGCCAGAAAAGCCGGCGCGGCTCCATCAGTACGCGCCACAGCCATTCGAAGCCGGCCTTCTGCACCCAGAGCGGCGCCCGCCGCACTTTGCCGGCAAGATGGTCGAAAAGCCCGCCCGACGTCTTGATGACGCCGACATTCGAAAGCCGCGAGGCAAAGTCGCGCACGAAGATCTGCTCGCGCGGAACGCCGAGGCCGAGCCACAATATGTCGGGCGCAAGCGCGTTGATCTCGTCGAGCTTCTTCTCAAGCGCTTCGCCGGCGAGGTAGCCGTGGCAATTGCCGACGATGCGCAGGCCGGGATATCTGGCCCTCATTCCGGCGACGGCGCTGCGGTTCTCGGCCTCCGTCGAGCCGAGCAGGTAGAATGTAGTGCCCTCGCGCTCGGCGAGCCTGGCCACATCGTGAAAAAGGTCGGTCGTGGCGACGCGTTCCGGCAATTGCACCCTGCACAACAGGCGCGAGGCGAAAACAAGCGGCTGACCGTCGGCGAAGATCTGGTCGGCTTCGCGAAAGAGTCCGGCGGTTTCCGCATTGACGCGCGTCTGGGCGATGACGTCCCCATTGGCAGAGGTGAAATAATAGGGGCGGCTGCCGGAAAGGTGTCCCCGCGCCGCCGCGACCATCAGATGGGCCGCGTCCTGCCTGTCGATCACAGTGATCGGCAGCCCGCCGATCAAAACGGTCGGAAAGGTCGAAAGGCCTTCCGGAAGGGATGCTGCTTCCCGCCGCGCGGCGGCCGCCCCACCCGCACCGGACGCAGACCCCTCAAAATCTCCCTGTGACTGTTCCATTGCCCTGCGCATTCGAGAAGTATTCCACCTTCTAATATTCTAGGTAAAACCCGCAGAAAGTTAAGCAATTCGTTAATCGTTAGTTAACTCGTCAATTTTTACTAAAACTATCTGCAACGACCGGATTCTTTGTTTCATCCAATGCGTGTATCGAGGTGGTGTGAGTGGGCAAAAACTCGCCGCCGGGTCGATCTCCGGGGTGAGGTGGCGGTGCCCCAAGTCCTGCCGTTTTTCAGGACTCCGGGCGGCCGATGGGACGACCCGTCACGGTCAGAAGGTCGGCGGGGTGTTGATCCAGAGCAGGACGGTTTCGCCGTCGTGGCGATTGCGCCAGGAGTGGTAGCGGCGGCTCTCGAAATACAAGGAATCGCCCGGGCCGAGATCGAAGAACTGGTCGGCATCGAGCACCAGTTCCAGGCGTCCGGACAGCACGTGCATGAATTCCTCGCCTTCGTGGCGGTAGGCGCCTTCGCTGGCGGCCCCCGGCGCCAGGACGAAACGGTGGCAGTCCATCATCGTGCGGCCCTCGGCGAGAAGCTGCACCGTCACGCCCGGCGTGGTTTCCGGCCATGTGCGCCAGGCGCCGGCGCGCACGAGCGCCGGCACGTCGTCCCGCTCCTCGCCGGAAAGGCGTGAAACGGTGGTGCCGTAATACTGCGCCAGGTCGTGCAGGGTCTTGAAGCTGACGCCCTGGGATGTCCGCTCCAGCGTGGAGAGGGTGGAGGCGGCAATGCCGATATCGGCGGCAATCTGGTCCAGCGTCTTGCCGGCGCCGTGGCGAAGGCTGCGCAGCCTGCGGCCGAGGTCGGACGCATCCGTGGCGTCGGGACTGTCGGACGGGGCCTCGCTTTCCAGCGCCTCGCGGATGGCCGCCGGGTTGAGGCCGCGCTCGGTCCGATACCAGGCGATCTTCTGCAGCCGCGCCACATCCTCGGCGCTGTATTGCCGGTGGCCGGTCTCCGACCGTCCCGGCACCACGAGCCCCTGGCTTTCCCAGAGGCGCAGCGTCGAGGCAGAGACGCCGGCCGATTTCGCCGCCTCCGCCACCTTGTAGCGTACCGGCGTGGCATTGCTCATGAGCCGAATGTTCCCGGTTGGTTTGTCTCTCAGCCCTGTTCAGGACCATCGCCGAAAACGGCGGCGGTTTGAAGCCGAAAACACCGCTTGCATTCTTGCAGAAAAAATGTAGGAAGTTTGTATATGGCTTGCAGAAATTATGCAAGATATCAAAATCCCTCCCCAGAGCGCAGGAGCGCATGATGGCCGCGACCACCCTCACTGACCGCAAGAATGCAGCGATTTCCCGCGGCGTCGGCATGACCACGCAGATCTATGCCGAGCGTGCCGAGAACGCTGAAATCTGGGACAAGGAGGGCCGCCGCTACATCGATTTCGCCGCGGGCATCGCCGTGCTCAACACCGGCCATCGCCATCCGCGCGTGATCGCGGCGGTGAAGGATCAGCTCGATCATTTCACCCACACCTGCCACCAGGTCGTTCCCTATGAAAGCTATGTGCGCCTGGCCGAGCGGCTCAACGCGCTGACGCCGGGCGATTTCGCCAAGAAGACGATCTTCGTCACGACCGGCGCCGAAGCTGTCGAGAACGCTGTCAAGATCGCTCGCGCCGCGACCGGCCGCTCCGCCGTCATCGCCTTCGGTGGTGGCTTCCATGGCCGCACCTTCATGGGCATGGCGCTGACCGGCAAGGTCGTGCCCTACAAGGTCGGCTTCGGCGCGATGCCGGGCGATGTCTTCCACGTGCCGTTTCCGATCGATCTCCATGGCGTGACCCCCGACCAGTCGCTGGCGGCGCTGAAGAAACTGTTTGCCGCCGATGTCGATCCGCAGCGCGTCGCCGCGATCATCATCGAGCCGGTGCAGGGCGAGGGCGGCTTCTATCCGGCTCCGGCGTCGCTGATGAAAGCGCTGCGCGAACTGTGCGACCAGCACGGCATCCTGCTGATTGCCGATGAGGTGCAGACTGGCTTTGCCCGCACCGGCAAGATGTTTGCGATGGATCATCATGCCGTGGCGCCCGACCTGGTGACCATGGCCAAGAGCCTCGCCGGCGGCTTTCCGCTTGCCGCCGTAACCGGCCGAGCGGAAATCATGGACGCGCCGGGACCGGGCGGGCTCGGCGGCACCTATGGCGGCAGCCCGATCGGCGTCGCGGCCGCCCATGCCGTGCTCGACGTCATCGAGGACGAGGATCTCTGCGGCCGCGCCAACCAGCTCGGCAACCGGCTCAAGCAGCGCCTGGAATCGCTGCGCGAGAAGGCGCCGCAGATCGTCGATATCCGCGGTCCGGGCTTCATGAACGCGGTCGAGTTCAACGACAGGACGACGAAGCTGCCGAGCGCCGAGTTCGCCAACAAGGTGCGGCTGATCGCGCTCGATAAGGGCCTGATCCTGCTGACCTGCGGCGTGCATGGCAACGTCATCCGCTTCCTCGCCCCGATCACCATCCAGGACAGCGTCTTCGGCGAGGCGCTCGACATTCTGGAGAGCGCGATCCTCGAAGCAAGCGCCGGCAACTAGCCGGAGCCCCCGTCCATTTTCCGGAGCAGATCACATGGCCTTCACGACCGCGTTGACCAAGCATGTTTCCTTCTCGTCGCGCTTCCTGCGCGACACCGGCTACATCGACGGCGTCTGGACCGCGGGCGGCGCGACCCGGACCTTCGACGTGCTGAACCCGGCAACCGGCGAGGTGCTGGCGTCGCTGCCCGACATGGGTGCCACCGAGACGCGGGATGCGATCACCGCCGCCCATGCCGCGCAGCCGGCCTGGGCGGCGCGCCCCGCCAAGGAGCGCGCCGCGATCTTGCGCAAATGGCACGATCTGATGGTCGCCAACGCCGATGAACTGGCGGCCATCCTGACCGCCGAAATGGGCAAGCCCTTCGCCGAGGCGCGCGGCGAGATCCTCTACGCCGCCGCCTACGTCGAGTGGTATGCCGAGGAGGCCAAGCGCATCTATGGCGAGACGATCCCGGCGCCGTCGAACGACAAGCGCATGATGGTCATCAAGCAGCCTGTCGGCGTCGTCGGCACGATCACGCCGTGGAACTTTCCCGCCGCGATGATCGCCCGCAAGGTCGCGCCGGCGCTCGCCGTCGGCTGCACGGTCGTCTCGAAGCCCGCCGAGCAGACGCCGCTTTCGGCGCTGGCGCTGGCCGTCCTTGCCGAGCAGGCCGGCGTGCCGGCGGGCGTCTTCAACATCATCGTCGGCGAAGACGGTCCGGCCATCGGCAAGGAATTGTGCGGTAACGACAAGGTGCGCAAGATCAGCTTCACCGGCTCGACCGAGGTCGGCCGCATCCTGATGCGCCAGTGCGCCGACCAGATCAAGAAGGTCAGCCTCGAGCTCGGCGGCAACGCGCCGTTCATCGTCTTCGACGACGCCGATCTCGACGCTGCGGTCGAAGGCGCGCTCGCCTCCAAGTACCGCAATGCCGGCCAGACCTGCGTCTGCGCCAACCGCCTCTACGTCCAGTCCGGCGTCTATGACGCCTTCGCCGCCAGGCTCGCGGCAAAGGTGGCGGCGATGCCGGTCGGCGACGGCTTCGAGGCAGGCGTGATGGTCGGCCCGCTGATCGACGACAAGGGCCTGGCGAAGGTCGAGAGCCATGTCGAGGACGCGGTATCGAAGGGTGCCAAGGTGCTGACCGGCGGCAAGCGCATCAAAGGCGCCGGCACATTCTTCTCGCCGACGGTGCTGACGGGCGTCACAAGCGGCATGCAGGTGGCGCGCGAGGAGACCTTCGGCCCGGTCGCGCCGCTCTTCCGTTTCGACACCGTCGAGGACGTGATCGCGCAGGCGAACGACACCGAATTCGGACTTGCGGCGTATTTCTTCGCCGGCGACCTGAAGAAGGTCTGGCGGGTGGCCGAGGCGCTGGAATACGGCATGGTCGGGATCAACACCGGCCTGATATCCAGCGAAGCGGCGCCGTTCGGCGGCATCAAGCAGTCCGGCCTCGGCCGCGAGGGCTCCCGCCACGGCGCGGACGACTATCTGGAAATCAAATATCTCTGCATCGGCAATCTGTAGGCAGCTACTCTCGACTCAAGCGGCAACATCTGGCCCGTTGCCGACATCAGCCCGGACAGGTGCCGGTTGCAGGGTCCGCAGGCAGGAAGAAGCTTCGCCGCTCGCAAGCGGTGAGCTCGCGGGGCACGGTGCGCCGCGCGAAGTCGATGAGGTCCCTGGGTGTCTTGAAGACGCGAACGATGCGGATACTTTCTTTGCCGGAAACAATTGCGACATGAGTGCCGTCGGCGCTGAAAGCTGCGCGTGTAAGGCCGAGTCGAACGCTTGCTTCGTCCTGGCTGCCAAGGACTGCAAGCTGGCGCCCCGATTGCGTCGCCCATAACCGGACCGTTCGATCTTCGGTCGACGCGGTCACGATGTACAAGCCATTCGGACTGAACTCAGCGCTGTTCACCGCGCCGCTGTGGCCCCTGAGAACGGCCCTTTCCAGACCGCCGGCGACGCTCCAGATCCGCACGGTTCCATCGCGCGAGGCGGTCAGCAGCGACTGACCGTCGGGGCTGAAGGCGACCGCCGTAACCGCACCGGTATGTCCCTCCAGCGTTCCGACGGTCGCTCCGTCGGTGGTTGACCAAATTCGGGCCGTGTGGTCGCGTGAGCCCGTGGCGACCATTTGACCGTCCGGGCTGAAGGCCGCTGCCGTGACGCGATCCTGATGCCCCACAAGTGCCCTGAGCTCAGCTCCGTCCGGCTTGAGGATGTGGCCCGCATTGTCTTCCCGGGCCGCAAGGATCAGATTTCCGTCAGGGCTGAGAATGGCCTGCGGCAGATTGCTGCTTGTATTGATGACGGCCAGCTCGGTACCGGTCGTCGCGTCCCACAGTTGCGCGGTACCGTGGATCGATGCGGATAGAAGCGATTTGCCATCGCGACCAAACTGGATCTGGATCAGGCCGCCATCCGATCGGAACTGACCGGTCTCGTATCCCCTGGCCACATCCCAAACACGGACCTGCCCCCCAAGAGATGCCGTCGCGACACGCCTGCCATCCGGACTGAACGTCGCGCTTTGAACCATCTCATGTGTATCGAGCCGGACTATTTCGCGCCCGCTCGTAACATCCCATAGATGCGCAGCGCTGTCGCCGCCACCGGTCAGCAGGTGGACGTTGTCGGGACTGAAGACGGCGAAAGTCGGCCGGTATTCATGAGAAAGCATGGTCGTCACGGCGCCGTCGACATCCCACAGCCGAGCGGTCCCATCGTGTGAAGCAGTGAGAAGAATGTTGCTGTCGACCGGGCTGAATTCCAGATGTTCGACCAAGGATTCATGTCCGGCGATCGTCGCCACCAACGAGGCGCGGTCAACGTCCCAGATGCGGATCGGCCCATTGACGGAAGCGGTCGCCAGGAAGCGGTCGTCCGGGCTGAAAGCACCGTTCATCTCCTCATCGCGTTCATCGGTGCCGATGTCTGAATACTTCAATTCCGAAACCTCCTGGCCGAGCACGCCATCCAGCGTGCCTGACGCTCCATCCCAAATCCGGGCAGTGCCATCGACGGATATCGTGGCGATCCGCTGACCCCCGTGACTGAAAATCACGCCGTTCAGTTGCGTATCGCTCTTGCTGCCGGCCAACTTTGCGATCTCCGTTCCTTTCGACACATCGAAAAGGCTGGAAGTGTCGCGGTGCGAATGCCAACCCCACGGACCGGCCAGCATCCGGCTTCCGTCCGGGCTGAACGCCAGGCTGTAGGGCCAGTAGTTCCCTCGGATTGTCCCCGTCAGCACGCCATCTGCGGTATTCCAGATCGAAACAAGATGTTTGCCCGCCGCCGCGAAGCTGCGGCCGTCTGAAGTGAAAGCAGCACGCCCATATCCGTCGCTGTCTACACTCAGGAGTTTCTTTCCGGTCCGAGCGTCCCAGAGCATTGCATCGCTGTCCTCCCCCGTGGTCAGCACCCGGGTCCCATCCGGGCTGAAGATTGCCGTTGGATAGTTGCCTACCGGCCGCAGGATGAAGAGCTGTTCTCCCGAGACGGCGTCCCAGAGACGTGCAGTGCTGTCCCTCGCAGCCGTCAGGATACGGCTCCCGTCCGGGCTGAATTCAGCCCTCTCCAAGGCCTCCTCATGACCTTTCAGAACTGCGGTTTCGGCGCCGCTGGAGATGTCCCAGACGGCTGCAGTCTTGTCATAGGATGCGGTGACGATGCGATCGCCGGTCGGATTGAATGCCGCATCCGCCACACCGGCGCCAGGCCGGAAGATCTTGATCTGGTGGTGCGCCAGCAGAGCCTTGTAGAGCGCTGCTTCCGCCTCGAAGAGATATGGCCGCTCGGATTGGTCTTTCGAGGGCAGTGCTTCAAGCGCCAACAGGATCGCAGCCTCGGTGTTGCCTGCCGCTGTGGACTGCTCCGAAAGAAACGAGAGCGAAAGGAACTGATTGCGCATCGCCTGGTCGCGTTGGCCCCTTGCGTCCTCGCGCGCTTTGAAGGCGACCAGCGCGCCTGCGCCCGCCATGAGAGCGAGCATTATCGCCACGATCGCGGCATTGCGCGTACGTCGGGCAAGCCGGTTTGCCGCGGCAGCCGCGAGGTTCCGGCGCTCGGCTTCGCGCTCCAGGCGCTCGCGTTTTGCCTCTTCCGCGGCCTCGATCAGCGCCAGCTCCGCGTGCCGGTCTTTCTCCTCCTTGTGCCGATGGGCACGCAAGGACTCTTCGATGTACTCAAGGACGGCATCGTCGACCTCCTCCCGTCGTGACAGCATCAGCTCTTCGCCCTCGGCGAGACGTTTGCCGGACGGAAGGAGAAGCTCTCTATTCCTGTTCTCCAGGTGCCAACGGTGAGCGTCGGCCCTGAGGCGGTCGCGTGTCTCGAGGAAGTTCCGGTTTGCGTTCACAATGTCACCGGCGCGCGGCCAACGGCTCAGCAGTGCTTCATGTGCTACGCGGACGACGACATGGCCTGCGGCGTCCTCATCGCTGACGAGAAGCCGTGCGTCGATCAGGGCCCTGACGAGGGCCGATCGCGCGGGAGTGCCTGCAACTTCGGTGAGCAGGGCAGGACGCGCCGTCACCGTTTCATCGCCCGGATTTGCCGTGGTGAGGGCGCCCAGCACCGCGGGCAAGGCCTCCTGGATCTTGGGCGCCAGCAGATCCACGACTTCATCGGCGCGGCGCGCGATTGCGCCTTCGAGCCCGCCGAGCGCGCGATAATGCGCAAAGGTGAGGAGCCGGCGCTCGCGACCGGCCTCGTACAACGCGTCGAGCACAAACTCGAGAAGCGGCAATGATCCGGGATCGGCAGCGGCTGCCTCCTGCAGCACATCATCGAGCCGCCCCAACTCGGCATTCTGCTCGAAGCGGAGCCCGGCAACGCCCGCGGGCTCGCGGATGATCTGCGCGATCTCCGGGCCGGTCGGCGGCAGGAGTTCGTAGCTGGCGAGACCGTCCTTGAGCGCCGAGAAGCCCGGCACCCCGCCGCAGCGGTGAAAGAAGTCCGAACGGATCGCCGCGATCACCCAGACCAGTCCGCTCGCGGCCAGCACCGCCATGAACCGCACAAGGGCCTCGCGCGTCGCCGGTTGCTTCTGCGTGGTGAACAGCTCCTCGAGCTGATCGATGGCAACCAGCAATCTGATCTGCGAGCGGGCCGATCCGGCGGCCTTGCCAAGTGCCTGCCGGATCATCGCCAGCGCCCGATCCGGAGCGTTCCTGCAGAGCAGCGCCAGCTCCGCGGCTGTTACTTCGCGAGACAGTTCCGGCACAGCAGCTTCGCCAAGCAGTGCCGCAGCCAGCACAGCGAACGCATCCGGCCCTTCTGAGAGGCGGATCAGGCAGCGGCGCCACAGGGATATGCCCGCCACGGCCCCAGGCCGCGTCAAAGACGGCATCAGGCCGGCGCGCAGCAGGGAAGACTTGCCGCAACCGCTCATCCCGTAAATGAGCAGGAATGCCGTGCCGCTGGCTGCCTGCTGCTCCAATCTTGCGGTGCAGGCAGCAATCGCCCGCGCCCGGCCGAAGAACAGGTCGGCATCTTCGAATTCGAAGGCATCGAGGCCGCGAAATGGCGACTTGACCGGTTCCTCCGAAGCAAGTGGTACGCGGTAGATGCGCAAGGCGCGCGCGACGCTCTTCAGCTTGTGCTCGCCGAGATCGACGAATCCCAGCGAGAGCCGGTCTTGCGCCTGGGCGTGGACCGCTTCGGTGACGCAAATCCCACCCGGTCGTGACAGAATTTGCAGATGCGCGGCGACATCGACGGCCTCGCCCGCGAGGTGGTCGCCCTCGGCGACGACATAACCCAGGTGGACGCCGATGCGGAAGCGCAGGCGCTTTGTCTCGGGAACTTCGCAGCCCCGCCTGTCGACCTCATGCTGGATCTCGCTCGCACACCGCATCGCTTCGACAGGGCCGGCAAACTCGGCGACCAGGCTCCCTTCGCCGTTCCAGAACGCTCGACCCGCATGTTGGACCAGCCGCCGATCGATGATCTGCCGGTACTCCCGGAGAGATGCGGCGGAAATCCGCTTGACTGTCGGCCGGCTCTCGGAGGCCAATTCGGCTGCCAGGATGGTCGCCATCCTCGGTCCGGCATTTGCGGGAAGGACCAGCCTGTAGCCGCGCCTCGGCACTGTCTGCACGACGGTCTGCCGGCTGTCGTTGAGCGCCGCACGGATCTCATGAATGCATTGCACCAGGCTGTCGTCGGTGACAGCTATCCCGTTCCAGACCGCCCTCATCAGGTCGTCTTTGGTGACGACGCGATCCGCGTTCGCCAGAAGGTGACGAAGCACCGCAAAGGTCTGCTGGCGAAGTGCGATCGTCCTGTTGGACTTGTCGCGCAAGGTCTCGCTGCTCACGTCGGCGGTAATGCCGTTGAGTACGAACGTCGTGGGCGGCGAGCTATCCAAGCCGGTTTCCTCACGCAGGAGGCCGCAGTCCAATGCTTCGATATTAGCACGGACTGCGAAGCGTCATCACCATCCGACGGGCGCGGAGCGCAGATTTCGGCGAATGATCGGAAGCTGTTCGTGACGCGCGGGACGCCTCGGACCGACAATTGCATGTCAGCGAGAGGCTCGCCATGGACGACCTGGTGCGGATTGCTCGATGTGCGGGTGCAAGACCGGTGCTGCGGCTCACGGCCGTCTGCCTGCTGTTCTTCGCGATGGCGTCGCAGGCTCACGCGACCGACCGTCCCGCTGACCAGCTGGCCGAAGTCGATCTGCAATTGATCCTGGCCGTGGACGTTTCGCCCTCGATGAGCAACGTTGAGCAACGAGTGCAACGCGACGGCTACGTCAGCGCCTTCCGCCACGCGGACATCGCGACCGCCATCAAGTCGGGAGAGCGGGGCAGAATTGCAGTGCTTTATCTGGAGTGGGCAGGGCCAAACCAGCAAACAGTCATCATGCCGTGGACAATTGTTGAAGGCCGCGAGGACGCCCTGATCCTGGCAGACAGGCTCGCGGCGCTGCCGTTGACCGAAGGTCGCGGAACGTCGATCTCCGGCGCATTGTGGGCGGCGCATGATCTGTTCGCGAAGAGTGGCTTGCGAAGCCCGCGCAGGGTTGTTGACGTATCCGGCGATGGACCCAACAATGCCGGAGCGCCGCTTGATCCCGTCCGGCAGGTTCTTCTGGCGGAAGGCGTGACGATCAACGGGTTGCCGATCGCACTGCCCCGCATTGGCTGGGCCGGCGGGTTTGCGATCTACGACCGTTCCTACCTGCAATCCTATTTCGAACGCTGCGTCATTGGCGGACCAGACGCATTTGCGATCGGCGTCACCGAGGCCACCATGTTCGCCACCGCAGTTCGGCTAAAGCTGGTGCGTGAAATCTCCATGAACATGGGTCAGGTGATCCACGCCGCCTACACGACGCGTTCCGATCGCACAGCCGACTGCAACATGATCGCTCAGTCGCCGGGCCGGTAAGTTCGGCAATGGGGACCGCGATGCAGGGCAGCAACGGAAGGCGCAAAGTCTCGTGGTGATGCGCTAAGTATGTGCGTTACCGAGCATCGCCCGGAGGCCTGAGTCGTTCTGGCGGAGACGTTCCTCGATCCATTGCGCCGTGCGGTCGTGGGCGTCCGAAAACAGCTCGGAATGCCGACTCCAATCCATGAATGTGCTCGAAACCTGCGGACAGACCAAGACATCCTCGTCGCCGACGGCAATGTCCTGCGGCCCGTGTGCCAGCATGCTCGCGGCAATAACCTGAAGCATGCTCGGAACCTGCGGCAGGCGGGCCCGGCCGAAAGGGTTCAGCAAGGCGACCGCCAGTTCCGACCTTCCGGGGATGCGGTCATAGTCGACGTGGTATTTTTGCGGTCCACTGGACCCAAAGCTCACGACGACATTGGGGCCGGTCTTGAGTTCCCTCATCTGTTCCAGCGGCAAATTGTTCATGATGGCGCCGTCCACCAGCATATCGCCGTCAGCCGTGAAGAACGGCGGCAGGACACCCGGGAGCGAGCCGGATGCCCGAACGGCTTGCCAGAGTTTGCCACGACGGTGGACGTGGGGCTGACGGCTGCTCAGATTGGTCGAAAGCGCAAAGAACGGAAGCCAAAGATCTTCGATCAGGACGTCGCCGTATTCCTCCCGAAGGGCTCGATCGAAGGCTTTGTGATCCAAAAGCGCGAAACGCGGCAAGGTGGGGCGCCGAAACGCCCTGCTCTTGACAAATACGTTGTGCGTGCCGCGGTCGATCTGCTCCGCGTCCAACCCTCTTGCGAAGCCGGCCATCATCGCGGCTCCGGAACTCGTCCCGCCGAGATAGTCGAAACGCGCGCCCGCCTCGACGAAGGCCTTGTAGACGCCCAGATGGGCGCTGCCCAGGGACCCACCCCCCGCCGCCACGAAGCCACGTGCCTTGCAGGAAATAAATCGGACCAGGCGCTGGATATCAGACGCGTCCTCCAGCGCAACATGATGATGCTGGCCGACATGGGGACGCTCATCGAGCCACGCAGAGGTGCCGGAGACCGCAGCCGAGCGATTGTCGTGAATTAGGACAAGCCGGCCGGTCGATGGTGGATGAACCGATAGCGCCAATTCCTCGGACGTGTTCAAGCGAGGCGAGGAGGATGCGTTCGCTACAAGCAGGACGGTATCGGCCTGGCGAATGCAGACTCGTGTCCATTCATTAGGTTCTTCATCGGCGACGTAGACAACGAATTCAGCTTGCGCCTCCAGTTCGTTCAACCAGTTAAGGACCGGCTGGTCGTCGATCGGACGACCCGCGAACCTCGCGTGGACGTCGTGCCGGGAAACGAACTGAGCGCGCGTGAGCGCACCGAACTCTTGCTGTAGGTGCCCGATGAAAACCGGTGAGATGCGGCTTCCGCCGGCTGCGATGATGGCAAGCGTTCGGATCTTGGCAGGGTTTTGACGTGACAAAATCGGAGATTGCGTGGCGAACCGGCGCGCCAGAGATGTTGTAACCCCCTCTCTCAGGTTCGGCAGAGCCTCGGCCGCCTTCTCGAAATGATTGCGACTGATTTCAAGGACGATCGAATCGCGCGCTGCAAGGACAGTGGCCGTACGGGGCAGCCCTGCAAAGAAGCCAATTTCGCCGACCAGTTCGCCCTGTGCGATCTCGGCGACCGAGCCAATCCGATCTCCTTTGTGTACCGTAAAGCGACCGGACAGCACGACGAAGAACCTGTCCGATGGATCGCCTTCGCGAACCAGGACCTCACCGCGCCTTAGGACCAGGCGGTCGGATTCGGCGGCCAAAGCCTCGAGCGCCAGCAACGACGCCCGATCGAACATCAATGTCGCCGACAATAATCTCGCGGCGAGAGAATCGACGGAGGACATTTGAGCCATCCCGAGGACGCATTCGCTCCGGCAATTGTATCCCGTGCCGCTCGTTTTTACAGCGTCGCAAGGCGCATTGGTTTCCGGTGGCGTCTGTGAGGCGCTCGATCCGCGGCAACTGGTGGGTAGCAGCGAGAGGCTTCGGAAGCCTAGGTGTTGTTAGCGGTGGTGGCGGAGGACCGTTCTCTCCGCTTCAACATTCGGCACCGGCCCATCTGTCGGTGGACTGGTAGCGGGAGAGCGCTACCGCTTTTCCCCCCACCTATCAGATCGACGGTTCCTGCTCCGTCGAATCAGACCGGCAGGCCAAGTTGCTTTCGAAGGCTTTTGTCGAACGCTGAGGCGGGAACGAAACGGCGCAGGAAGCTGACCTGGCGAGCCGTTTTTCCCGCCGTGTAGCGCCGCTTCGGGTCTGGGTCGGTCGCAGCCGCCAGAACTGTCTTGGCCACCACCTCGGGCGTATCACCCTTTTCCATCGCTTTCCGAACCGCCGCTTTCATGCCGGCCCGCGATGAGTTGTAGATATCGAGCAATTGATCCGGGGTGGCGAGGCTTTCTTCGAATGACGTGCGGGTATAGGCGGGCTCGACCAATGCCACTCGAATTCCGAACGGGCGCACTTCGTGGTCGAGCGATTCGGAGTAGCCCTCAATTGCGTGTTTGGTCGAGGCGTAAAGCGCGAAATAGGGAGCGGGGATGAACCCCTGCACCGAACTCACATTGACGATCCGGCCCTCGTTCTGACGTCGCATCGTCGGCAGGACTGCGTTTGTCATGCGGAAAACGCCAAAGACGTTCACGTCGAACAGCGCCTGAGCTTGAACAGTCGAGGATTCCTCGGCCGCGCCAAACAGGCCCATACCGGCATTGTTGACGAGCAGGTCGATGCGCCCGGTTTCGGCCAGCACATCGTCGACCAGCTGTGACACGGATGTGTCATCGGTCACGTCGCAGGTCAGCATCGTCACGCCGTCGCTTTTTCCAGCGATCGCGCGACGGCTGGTGCCGAACACACGAAAACCAGCGCTCTGCAGGGCATTGGCCGTTGCATGTCCGATGCCCGAGGATGCCCCTGTGACGATGGCAACGCCGGGATTGATCTTGTTCATGGAAATCACTTTCTTTGAGTTGGATTAGAGTGAGAAGAGGCAGAAAGACCGAAGCAAAAGCGTCGATCATCGAGGGCTTCGGCGGTCACGCCGGGCACCTTCCCAGCGCCGGAATAGAGCGCTGGCGTTGACCCCTCCGAAGCCAAAACCGTTGGAGATCGCGTACTCCATCTCCATTGACCTGGCCCGGTTCGCGACGAAGTCGATCCCTTCGCCCGCTGGATCAGGCGCGTTCAAATTGAGGGTGGGCGGTGCCACCTGATCCCTGAGCGCAAGGATCGTGAAGATCGCGCCAAGCCCGCCGGCGGCGCCGAGCAGGTGGCCTGTCGCCGACTTCGTTCCACTGACGGCTATCCCGAAATCGTGCCCGAACACGCTCTTGATCGCTTCGATCTCACCAAGGTCGCCCACCGGCGTGGAGGTTGCATGGGCATTGAGATGACGGACCTCGCGCGCCGAAATTCCTGCCTGAGCGATTGCAATCTCCATCGCTCGGCGCGCGCCATCGCCGTCCTCGGGACCGGAAGTGACGTGATACGCATCCGCCGTCGTGCCGTAGCCGACGACCTCGGCGAGCGGTTTCGCGCCGCGCGCCAGTGCATGGCTCAACTCCTCGATGACCAGGATGCCAGCGCCTTCGCCCATGACGAAGCCGTCCCGTGACATGTCGAACGGACGAGAGGCCTGGTCGGGGCGATGATTGTAGGAGGTCGAAAGCGAGCGTGCCGCCGCAAAGCCGCCCAGACTGACCACGTTCATGCAAGCTTCGGTGCCACCGCACACGGCGACATCCGCTTCATCGGCCCGGATGAGGCGGGCGGCATCGCCGATTGCCTGGATACCTGCCGCACAGGCCGTCACAGGCGCGCCGAGCGCACCCTTGAATCCGTAGCGAATCGAGATGTGGCCGGCCGCCATGTTGACCAGAAAGGATGGGACCGTGAATGGTGAAAGACGCCGTACTCCGCGCTGGTCGACTGTCCGCACCGCCTCTGTGATGGCCGGAAAACCTCCGACACCTGAAGCGATGATCGTTGCGGTGCGAACCCGATCGCTCTCCGAACTCGGCTTCCATCTCGCCTGGGCAAGCGCCTCTTCCGCCGCGGCCAAAGCGAAAAGAATGAATCGGTCGATTCTGCGCTGGTCCTTCGGAGCCACGAAGGCATTGGCATCGAGGCCGGCCTCGGGATCGTCTTCCAGGGAGGGAACCACGCCGCCGACCTTTGCGGGCAACTCTCCCACGACCTCGTCCGCAAGCCTCGCGATGCCCGAGCGACCGCTCAGGAGCCGCGTCCAGGTTGCCTCGACGTTTGCAGCAAGCGGCGTGACCGCTCCCATGCCTGTAACGACTATGCGTCGCATATACTCACCTATCAAATCGCTTGCGCCGCGAGGCTCTGCCCCACGCGCTGGCACAATCCTGACGGACGTTGGATTGCCGCTTACCCATCTGCCTAAAGAGGTGGATAGAAGCTGTGGCGCTGTGCATCCCGCTTGGAGAAACCACCGTCATAGGGGCGGCTCTTCCTGAGCATTGCTGGACGATGATCGCTGCAGCACGCTCTCGGCTGCGGCTTGCAGAAACTGCTTCGACAGTTGCTTGTCGTTGACGGCCCGTGAAAGGACGACCGCACCGACCATCGTCGAGAGGACGGCCATGGCCTTTCCATCGGGATCCTCGCCGTGGGCATCGCCAACCCATCTATCGAGCAGTTCGAGATATTCCCTGATCCCGGCTTCGAAGGATGCTTTTACGTCGCTGCCCTGCCTGGCTGCATCCGAGCCCAGCGCCACGACCGGGCAGCCGTCCATCCTTTCTTCGCGATGTCCGGCGCTGAGGTAGAACTCGATCACTGCACCAAGCGGGTCCTTGGGATTTTTCGCGGCCGCGTCCGACCATCGACGCGATGCGTGCTCCAGTGCCCGCCTGGAGGCCAGCGCCTCCAAGTCCTCCTTTGATGCGAATTGCTTGTAAAAGGCGCCTTGGGTCAGCCCGGCGCCCTTCATCAGATCCTTAAGGCCGATGCCGTCAAAGCCATGCTTCCGGAAAAGGCGGCTTGCCACATCGATCACCGTCTCGCGGTTTTCCGCAGCCTGAGTGCGACTCACGCGCATCATCGATCTCCTTTTTTAGATTGCATTCGTAATCTATACCAGTTATAGAGTGTGAATGCAATCTATTTTGACGTGAGGCGATGGGCATGAAAAAGAGACCCCTAATTGTGCTGGGCAGTATCCTGATCGCAGGATCAGCGGCACTGGCATTCGTGACACTTTCTGACCGCACGCAGGCAGCCGCCGTCGCTGTTGACCCGAGGCAGGAACCTCCGATCGTCAGACTGGTGACGGGAGAGCAAGTCACCGGCTCTGCGCGCAGTTTTACCGGCATTGTCGCGGCGCGAGTGCAGAGCAACCTTGGTTTTCGCGTGCCCGGCAAGATTGTCCAGCGCCTCGTGGATGCTGGCGATCAGGTCAAGGCTGGACAGCCGCTCATGCGGATCGACGCGACCGATCTACAACTTGCGCTCACGGCAAAGCGCAACACAGTCGCCGCGGCACACGCTGTCCTAATCCAGGCGGCAGCAGACGAGAAACGCTATGCGGCTTTGGTGAAAGACGGATTGGCTGCAACTCCGCAGCGATACGAACAGGCCAAGACCGCGCTGGATACCGCTACGGCTCAGCTCGCCGCCGCCGAAGCGGAAGCGAAGGTCGCGGAGAACGAAGCGACATACGCAGTCCTGGTGGCGGACGCCGATGGAACGGTGGTCGATACGCTCGGTGAGCCGGGTCAGGTCGTCTCCGCCGGCCAGACAGTGGTCCGGATCGCCCAGGCCGGCCCCCGCGAAGCGGTGGTATCACTTCCCGAAACGATCAGGCCGGCGATCGGCTCGGCGGCCGAGGCCAGCGTGTATGGTGGCGATGAGCACCGCCATGCGGCACATCTGCGACAATTATCCAACTCCGCCGATACCCAGACCCGCACCTATGAGGCCCGCTACGTGCTTGACGGTGAGGCTGCGGCGGCACCGCTTGGCGCGACGGTGACCATTCGGGTTGCAACCCAGGCGAGTCAGCCTGAGGTCCAGGTGCCGTTGGGAGCCATGCTCGACGACGGCCGGAAGACTGGCGTTTGGGTCTTGGACAAGGGCACGTCGACCGTGCACTTTCAACCCGTCCAGCTTGTTCGTGTAGCCAGCGAAACCGCTGTGATCTCCGGACTAAGCTCCAGTGTTCCCATCGTGTCGCTCGGCGCTCATCTCCTGCAAGAGGGTGCTCGCGTGAGGACTGCCTCTGAAATCGGGAGCAACTGAGGATGACCCTCAATCTTTCAGCGCTCGCCGTTCGCGAACGGGCCGTCACTCTGTTCTTCATCCTCCTGCTGGTGGCTGCCGGCGCCTACGCCTTCCTTATGCTCGGCCGAGCGGAGGACCCCAACTTTACCATCAAGACCCTGACCGTCACGACGGCATGGCCAGGCGCGACAGCGCGCGAGATGCAGGACCTCGTCGCCGAACCCTTGGAGAAGCGGCTTCAGGAGCTGACCTGGTACGACCGGGTGGAGACGACTACGCGGCCGGGCTATGCGTATATGACGGTCACGCTGAAGGACAGCACGCCGCCATCCGCCGTGCAGGAAGAGTTCTACCAGGCCCGCAAGAAGCTCGGGGATGAAGCCCGCAACCTGCCGCCCGGCGTCTACGGGCCCTTCATCAACGATGAGTACTCGGATGTCAGCTTCGCTCTTTATGCGCTCAAGGCCAAAGGCATGCCGATGCGTGAGCTGGCCAGGCAGGCCGAGGCGATCCGCCAGGACCTCTTGCACGTGCCCGGCGTCAAGAAGATCAACATCCTCGGTGAACGTCCCGAGCAGATTTTCGTCGAGTTCTCCTACGCCAGGCTGGCTACGCTCGGCGTGTCGGCCCAGGATATCATTGCCGCCTTGCAGCGGCAGAACACTGTCACCCCGGCGGGCTCGATCGACACTGACGGGCCGCAGGTCTTCATCAGGGTCAATGGCGCCTATGACAGTGTCCAGACGATCGCCGACACGCCGATCGTTGCCTCCGGGCGGACGCTCAAACTTTCCGACATCGCCGAGGTCCGCCGCGGCTATGAAGATCCTCCCACGTATCTCATCCGGCGCCAGGGTGAGCCCACGATCATGCTCGCGGCCGTTATGCAGGAGGGCTGGGATGGTCGCGCACTCGGCAAGGCGCTGGAGGACAGGACGGCGGCCATCGTACGGACATTGCCGCTCGGGATGACGCTCGACAAGGTGTCAGACCAAGCGGTCAACATTACCTCGGCGGTCGACGAGTTCATGATGAAGTTCGCGATGGCGCTGGGCGTCGTGCTGCTGATCAGCCTGCTGAGCATGGGCTGGCGGGTCGGCATCGTCGTGGCGGCCGCCGTCCCCCTGACGCTTGCCGCCGTGTTCCTCATTATGCTGGAGACGGGACGGTTCTTCGATCGCATCACGCTCGGCGCGCTCATCCTGGCGCTCGGTCTTCTCGTCGACGACGCCATCATCGCGATCGAGGTGATGGTGGTGAAGATGGAAGAGGGCATGGACCGTATCAAGGCGGCGGCCTATGCCTGGAGCCACACGGCGGCGCCGATGCTGTCGGGAACGCTGGTCACGATAGCCGGCTTCCTGCCGGTGGGCTTTGCTCGCTCGACGGCCGGCGAATACGCTGGCAACATCTTCTGGGTTGTGGGTTTCGCCCTCATCGTCTCCTGGATCGTCGCCGTGGTCTTCACGCCCTATCTCGGCGTCAAGATGCTGCCCGCCATCAAACCGATCGACGGCGGTCACCACGCGATCTACGACACGCCTAACTATCGGCGCCTGAGGCGGCTCATCACTTTTGCCGTGCGCCACAAGTTCGTGACCTCCGGTATTGTCGGCATCGCTTTCACGCTCTCCGTTGTCGGCATGGGTGCCATCAAGCAGCAGTTCTTCCCCACATCCGACCGCCCGGAAGTGCTGGTGGAGGTTCGCCTGCCGGAAGGCACCAGCATCGAGACGACGACCGCCACGGTCGAGAAGCTCGAGCACTGGCTGGACGGACAGCCCGAAGCCAAGATCGTCACGAGCTATGTCGGTCAGGGCGCCCCGCGCTTCTTCTTCGCGATGGCGCCTGAGCTGCCCGATCCCGCCTTTGCCAAGATCGTCGTTCTGACCCCGAATGCCGAGGCGCGCGAGGAATTGAAGCACCGGCTTCGAGAGGCGGTGGCACAGGGCCTCGCGCCGGAAGCCAATGTGCGCGTCACGCAGCTCGTGTTCGGCCCCTACACGCCGTTCCCGGTCGAGTTCCGGGTCATGGGACCTGATCCTGCGCAACTCTACAGTATCTCCGAGAAGGCCCTCGGCATCATGCGGGGCGTCCCGGACGTGCGGCAGGCCAACCGCGACTGGGGCAATCGCACGCCCGTGCTTCGCTTCGTCCCGGACCAGGATAGATTGAGCCTCATCGGCCTGTCGCCGACCGAGGTGGCTCAGCAGCTGCAATTCCTCCTTACCGGCATCCCGGTCACGCAGGTCCGCGAGGACATCCGCAATGTCCCTATCGTGGCGCGCAGCGCCGGCGGCGAGCGGCTGGATCCGGCGCGCCTGGCGGATTTCTCATTGATGAGCCGCGACGGCCGGCAGATTCCGCTCGACCAGATCGGCCATTCCGAAATCCGTCTTGAAGAGCCGATCCTGAAGCGCCGCGACCGCACGCCCGTTATCACAATCCGCTCCGACATCAACGAAGCGACCCAGCCTCCGGAGGTCTCAAAACAGGTCGTGAAAGCCCTTCAGCCGCTGATCGCATCCCTTCCGGCTGGCTATAGCATCGAAATGGGCGGATCGATCGAGGAGGCTGAAAAAGCCAACACCGCGTTGGGCAAGATCTTCCCGGCCATGATCGCCGCCATGCTGATCGTCATCATGCTCCAAGTGCGATCCTTCTCGACGATGTTCATGGTCGTGCTAACGGGGCCGCTTGGCCTCGTCGGCGTCGTGCCGATGTTGCTCGTCTTCCACCAGCCCTTTGGCTTCAACGCCATTCTGGGCCTGATAGGATTGGCCGGCATCCTGATGCGCAACACGCTGATCCTGACCGAACAGATCAAGGAAAACCGCGCCGCAGGCCTCGACGCCTATCACGCCGTCATCGAGGCCACAGTGCAGCGCGCGCGGCCCGTGATCCTAACCGCGCTTGCCGCAGTGCTGGCCTTCATACCCCTCACGCACTCCGTCTTCTGGGGATCGATGGCCTATACGCTGATCGGGGGCACGGCGGTTGGCACGGTATTGATCCTACTCTTCCTTCCCGCGCTCTATACCGCGTGGTTCCGGATCAAACCGACCGCGGACGAGAACCATGAGGCCGCCCCAACGCAAGAGCCAGAACCGCAACTGCGGCTGGCAATGGCCGCGGAATAGGACTCGTGCCGGATGAAATGGGGTCGAGGCCGGCCCAAAGGACTTGCCTTGCGGGCGGGACGATCGTGCCCGCTTCCAGATGCTCGACGGGCAAGTCTTGCAGATCCGATTGATCAGTCCCGGAGAGATCAATGAATCACCCGATCCGAGTGCGAACTGATCTCGACTCGGTGCGCGCGCGCATTCTTGAGGTAGCGGAGAAGCACTTTCGCCGCATCGGCTCCCATAAGACGTCGATGTACGACATCGCCTCAGACCTCGGCATGAGCCGGGCAAATGTCTACCGTTTCTTTCCCTCTAGGGATGCGATCAACGGGTTCATCTGCAAGCGGATCCTGGACGAGGCTGCCGATATCGCCTTTGCGATCGCACGTACGAACGCCACGGCGTCGGAAAAAATCAGTCGGCTTTTGATCGCAATTCACAATCATGGCAAGGCGACACTGATCGAGCAGAAGCACATGCACGACATGATTGTCGCGGTCATGCGGGAGGACCGGGAGATCGTCAAAGCTCATATTGAGTGGATGGTCACGATCTTCGAGGCGATCATCCGCGAGGGCATTGGAGCGGGCGAATTCAAGGTCAGCGACCCGGCAGAGGCGGCGCGCGCGGTCAAGACCGCGTTCATGTCGTTCTTCCATCCGGTTCTGATCGAGCACTGCGTCCAACACGGCGAAGACACCGAGGCGAGCTTGCGAGAGCAGATTGGCTTTATCCTGAAAGCACTTGCCAAGTCGGACTAAGCGGCATGCAGAAACAAACGTTAGGCAATGTGCGGCACCCAGGCGGACGCCTCAACCCTTGAAATCATTCAAGATTCTTGGACGGGGCGCCACCACAACTACCCGTTTTCGCTATGATTTCAATGGCTTATGATGATTTGGTAGCGGGAGAGGGACTTTAATCGGTAATGAAATCAATGGGTTACGCGAAAGCAGTCAACATTTTTGAAAAAATGAGTCCACAAACGAAATAGGATAGGTTCGATTTCCGCCTAAACTCGCCTGCCTCGACGCAAACAAAAACCCCGCCGAATGGGCGGGGCTTGTCAGACTGCACTCGGAATTTCAGGGCGTCAATTCACCCGCTCGAAGTCCAGGTAGAACGTATCGCCGACCGCGAACTTGCCGATCAGCGCCGGGTTCGCGACGGTGAGCGACAATGACCCCATCGGGCTAAACCTCGCGAACTGCTGATCTTCGTCGCTCCCATCGGCGGGATAAGCGCCATCCTTTGAGGGGAAGTTGAACGACAGGGTTTCCTGCGTCGTTGGTCCAGCCGTGGGGTACGACTGAATGCTGGTGATCCTAACCTTTGCGCGCATCTCGGGCACGTTCATTCTCCATTCATAGGTGGGAGTGTGCCGCCCCAAAGATCGCCTCGCACTTCGGCACAAACGAACTTTCCATCGTTATCGGGTTCATCTTTGGAGCGGCAGTTGTGCCGGTCTTTCCCGGCTGCCATCGGTTTGCCCTTTCGGGCCGTCACGCATTGGCTCAAAGCCGCGCTACATGGGGCACCCAACCGAAACCCGCGCTCCGTTGGCGGAATTACCCGCCGAAATCATAGCTGCCTCCCGCATATGAAGAAGTCACCCGTACTTTCAGTTTCACGTTTACCGTGTTTTCCCTTGCTTGTCACGTAAAAAGTGATTATCAATGAGGACACGAATGGAGACGTGAAATGGAAATCGAGCAAAGCCTTCGGCTGCCCCAGGTGATTGCGATCACCGGGTTATCTCGATCCGAAATCTATCGGCGCATCCAAGCCGGCCTGTTCCCCAAACAGACGCGGAAGTCGCACAGGGTTTCGGTGTGGAGAGGCAGCGAGATCAGGGCATATCAGGAGGCCATCTTCGGTGCCTGAGAAGCCGGAACAGCAGCCCAAGCGTGAGCCGCAGCGTAAGGCGTGGCTTCCTGAGAAGGGGCCGCACGGGCGGCGCTTCCATCCTGATCTTTGCGGTAGCGGCGGCGCGGTTCGCCGAGCCCCGTTCCTGGACGAACTGGACCGGGACGACCAATGATCGATGACAACGACTTCTCCGACCTGCTCGGCGACGAGCCGGCCGTAGCGCCTGAGTCGCCACGCCCGAAGCGCGGCCGGCCGACGAAGGAAGAAGCGGAACGGCGGTTACAGGCTGCCGCCGAGCAGTCGCTTCCCCACTACACGGCATTCCGCCGCCCGGTTGGCGTGACGTTCTTCGCCAACATTCTTGCCGTCCAGCCGAAGCAAATCCAGAAGCGCCTCGAAAAGTGCCCGATCGACTCGTGGCAGACCCACGGCGGCAAGCCGCAGCCGATGTACGACTTCCTGACCGGCATGGGCTATCTCATTCCGCCGCAGGGCAGCATTGAGGATTGGCTGGCGCAGCAGAACCAAGCGTCTCTGCCGCCGATCGTCTCCAAGGCCTATTGGGAAATGACCAACGCCCGAATCCGCGCTCTCACGGCGGCCGGGCAGCTTTGGCACGATGAAGACGTGCTGATGACCTTTGGCCGCGTGGCCATGCTGATCCGGCAGGAAAGCAAGCTCTGGATCGAGAACCTGCCCGGCCGCGATCGTCTGAGCGACGAACAGTACAAGCATCTGCTCGGGGCGGTGAGCGAACTGAACGTTCAGATCAAGGAAGCGCTCACCACCAAGGCGCGGGAGTGGCAGAAGACGACCGCTCACTCGCAGGAGATCGCCAAGGAACTTGAAGGTACGGACAAACGGCCACCGCCTAGTGATCTGCCGGGTAACGAATGAAGCCGTTGATCATTTCCAACAGCGGCGGCCGAACGTCAGCCTACATGACCAAGCGACTGCTCGATCTATATCGCGGCAAGCGCGCGATTTACGTCCTGTTTGCGAACACCGGAGAGGAAGACCCCCACACATTAAAGTTCGTGCGGCACTGTGACGAAGCGTGGGAGTTCGACACGATTTGGCTGGAGGCGGTGGTCGACCCGGAGCAGGGAAGGGGCACACAGCACAAAGTCGTCACGTATGAGACTGCTCACCGCTTTGGCGAGGTCGGCGGCCCCTATGAGGCGATGGTGGCCAAGTTTGGGATCGCGAACCCTTCATACCCGCATTGCACTAGGGAGTTGAAGGAACGTCCAATCATTTCATATGCCCGCCACCTTGGCCTTCGGCCGGGCGACTACGAGATGGCAATCGGAATCCGCGCCGACGAGATAGATCGGATGAGTTCGCTCGCGCCGCAACGCAGTTGGATTTATCCGCTCGTCGGGTGGAACATTAAAGAGCGCGACGTTATCGACTTCTGGCGCCAGCAAAACTTCGATCTGTACATTCCGAAGCATCGCGGAAACTGTCTGTGGTGCTGGAAAAAGGCGGATCGAAAAATATTCACACTGGTCAATGAAGAACCGCGCATCTTCGATGTGCCTAGGCGACTTGAGAAGACGTATGGCACCTGCGGCGCAAACGCCGAGCGGGGGCGAGTCTTCTTTCGCAAGAACAGGTCGACGCTTGACATGGTAGTCGCGGGTTTTCTCAGCGACTTCGAGCCCTTTGTAGATGGCGATCAAGCGTTTGATCCTGACCTGGATTTGAGCGGCGGCTGCGGGGACACCTGCGAAGTGTTTTCCGACAACTCGCAGAACGATTGGCTGGATGAACTGGTATGAACAACGAGATCAAACACAGCGAATGCCCCACCTACATCGCCGACATCTTCATCGGCGGGGACGAAGCCGCAGCGCGTCAGGCGTGTCAGGAATTCGTGCTCGAAGGGGAATGCGTCAACTTCGCGCCGTGCGAATACATCTTCACCGGAGGACGTGAAGTCGGTGTCAGGGTAGGGCTCATCAACTATCCACGGTTTCCGCGCTCGCCGGATGAAATTTTCACGAAGGCGCTTCGCCTGGCCGCGTTTCTGATCGAACGCCTACACCAATCGTCAGCATCTATTGTTGCCAGTGATCGCACGGTATTTCTGAGCAGGCGCCCCGAATGACTGCGAGAATGCGCCCGCCGTCGATCAACGACCTGATCGACGCTGCGCCATACCAAAACCTGGAAGAACTGCTGACGAAAGGCTTCGAAAGCCTGACGCCGCAGGAAATCTTGACCGTCTCCGAGGCGGCCGAGAAGTACATGCGCATCGGCGGCGGCAGCGGTCACAGCGTCAAGTGGTCTGCAAAGAAGACGCCCTACCTGGTTGAGCCGATGAACGTGCTCACCAGCCTCGACTATCAGGGGATGGTGTTCGTGGGGCCAGCGAGGACCGGGAAAACCATGATGTCTTTAGGGTGGCTCACGCACACCGTAAAGACCAACCCCGGCGACATGCTCTACATCCACATGGATCGAGAGAACGCTCGCAAGTGGTCGAACGGCGACCTGAAACGCTTCCTGGAAGCGTCCACGCACGTCCGCGCCGAGCAGTTCACCAGCCGGCAGGACGACAACACCTTCGACAAGGAATTCAAGTCGGGGATGCGCTTCCTTCTGGCCTATCCGACCGCGAGCAACCTGTCGGGCATCACCGTGCCTTACGGCTGGCTGATCGACTACGACCGCATGGACGACAACGTGGACGGCGAAGGCAACCCCTTCGACCTTCTCCAAATGCGCACGACCACCTTCAAGCGCTTCGGCATGACGGTCGCCGAGTCGTCGCCGAATCCTAACAAGGACATCCAAGACCCGAAGTGGACGCCGCCAAAGCATAGCCCGCACGAGGCGCCGCCGATCCGTGGCATCTTCGAGCTATACAATCGCGGCGATCGGCGCCGATGGTATTGGTGCTGCCCGCACTGCAACGAGTCTTTCGAGCCCGACTTCAAGCTGCTCCGTTACCCCGACAGCGAAGACATCATGGAGGCGCGCGAGCAGACCTTCATGCTCTGCCCTGGTTTCCAGTGTGGCGGCGTGCTTGAGCCGTACATGAAGGAAGAACTCAACGAGGGCGCCCGTTGGGTCAAGGACGGCATGATATGGGTGCCGACTGAGAATCGCATCATCGAGCGCAACGGCATGAAGGCTGCTCGATCGAGCATCGCTTCCTTCTGGATGAAGGGACCGGCTGCCGCCTACCAGGATTGGGGTCAACTGGTCGAGAAGCATCTGCGCGCGGAAAAGGCGCTGCGGGACACGGGTGACGACGCGCCACTGCGCAAGACCGTCACCACCGACCAAGGTTCTTATTACATCCCTGCGTCGCGGCTCTCCGAGCGCTCGCCCGAAGACCTGAAAAACAAGGCCGAGGATTGGGGCGCGACCGAGGATGAGCCAATGGTTCCGGCCGGCGTCCGCTTCATCATCGCCACGGCCGACGTGCAGAAGTCGGCCTTCGTTGTCCAGGTCCACGGCTTCACCGCGACCGGCGACGAAGTGGTGCTCGAAGGCTTCAAGCTGCGTCTCTCCAATCGCCTGAATGGCGCTGGTGAGAAGTTGCCGATCGACCCTGCCGCGTTTGCCGACGATTGGAACGTGCTCGGCGAAGTGCTCGATAAGACGTATCCCTTGGCGGATGGCTCAGGTCGCCGGATGCGCATCCGCGCGCTCGGCTGTGACTCGGGCGGCGCCGAGGGTGTCACCGGCCACGCCTACAACTTCTATCGCAAGCTGAAGAAGGCTGGCGACGGTAAACATCGCCGCTTCTGCCTGATCAAGGGCGAGCCCTCCAAGACGGCGCCGCACGCGCACACCACCTGGCCGGATTCGAAGCAGAAGGGCAAGAAGGCCGTGGCCAAGGGTGATGTGCCAGTCATCATGCTCAACTCGAACCTGATGAAGGATCGCATCTCGAATATGATGGCGCGCCGCGTCGAAGACGAGAGCGAAGAACACACGGGCGCCATGCTGCGCTATCCCGACTGGATGCCCGACTGGTTCTACAATCAGATGACGACCGAAATCCGCACCGATAAGGGATGGGAAAATCCCCTCAAGCGCCGCAACGAGTCGTTCGACTTGGCCTATTACGCGCTCGGCCTGGCTATCCGGCCCTACGAGGAATTGGTTCCCTACGTCACCTTCAACTTCGATCGCATTGATTGGGAAAACCCGCCAGGGTGGGCAGCCGATTGGGATGAGAACGATCTTGTGTTCGGCGGGGAGAGCGAGCAGGAGATCGAGCAGGGCAAGAGCGATACGATGAGCTTTGCGGCCCTAGCGGCTAAGCTCGCATAAGTTTCACTTTTATTGTGAAATTCACTTTAATATTGCATAAGAGTCACGTTTAAGCTATCTATACGTGACATTCACGTTGGATTGATGATGGCGACCACCGCCGAACTCCTTGCCGAAGCAAAAGCAGCCTACCACCGACTTCAGATCGGTGAGTCGGCTGTTGAGGTTCGCGACGCGACCGGCGAGTCGATCCGTTACACGCCGGCCAACGCCAGCCGCCTGAAAGCCTACATCGCCGAACTCGAAGCCGAAACCAACGGCTGCGGCCGTGTCGTTCCTCCGTTGCGGCCGGTGTGGGGATGAGCGATTTCGATCTCACGGACCTACTTGGGTCGGATGTCGGTGTCTCCCCGGCGACCCATGAGGCGCAGTCGCCCGTTGCCTCGGCGGTGGCAGCGGGCCG
>NZ_RZOS01000249.1:0-8365 GCF_004022605.1 Mesorhizobium sp. M4B.F.Ca.ET.089.01.1.1 | reverse complement strand
AATCTCCCACCTTGTGGGGGAGATGCCCGGCAGGGCAGAGGGGGGCGCGAAGGAACGCGGCGATTGTGACTACGTCCTTGAGAGGAAACCTGAAATGCGAACGCGTTTGTCGCGGGCTGAGACGTCGGCGGGACAACGCCCCCCTCTGGCCTGCCGGCCATCTCCCTGATGAGGGGGAGATCGGCAGTTCCGTCGTCCAGCGGGCAACCGAATTTTGCTCCTCTCGAACACGTGACATACCGGTCCCCCTGATTATATGATAAAGGTGCTCCACTAAAACGGAGGCGCCTCCGTTTATTTACGTGGGGGCTGACCGGCCACGGTTCAAGCCCCAATCGACCCGTGGAGACAAAATTGGCTGAAAGGCCGCTAGCTACCGCCGACGAGAAGCCCGCCACGCCAGCGCCAAAACCGCTGCGCGCTGACGCCCAGCGCAACCGCGACAAGCTTGTCGAGGTGGCGGCGCAGGCTTTTGCGACCGACGGCGTCGATGCTTCGCTGGAGGAGATCGCCCGCCAGGCAGAGGTCGGCATCGGCACGCTCTACCGCCATTTCCCGACCCGCGAGCATCTGGTCGAAATCGTCTACCGCCGCGAGGTGGAGGCGCTCTGCCTTGCGGCGGAAGAGCTGGCCCGCGATCACCCGGCCGATGTCGCGCTGGAGCTTTGGATGCAGCGTTTCGTCGACTACATCGCCACCAAGCGCGGCCTGGCGACCAGCCTGCGCATCCTGCTCACCACCAATTCGACGCTGTTCTCCGACACCTCCGGACGCGTCTCTCAGGCGCTCAAGCGGCTGGTCGAAGCGGCCGCCGCCGCCGGCACGATCCGCGCCGACGTCGATGCCTCCGACGTGCTGCATGCGCTCGGCGGCATCTACTCCGCCCCCAACACGCCGGACTGGCGCGACCGCTCGGGGCGGCTGGTCAAGCTCTTGATGGATGGGTTGCGGTTCGGGGCGACGAAGGCGTCGAAGGTGCCCCGATAGTCGGGCGCGCCACGATCGGCCTATCGACCCAGCGGTTGCCTCGACAGCGAGAGCAGTTCTTCCTCGTCGGTGATGCCGGCCATGTAGTTGGCAAGGATGCGCGACGCCAGACCTTCGAGACGATCGGCGGAATCGCTTTCAACTTTCAGCCTTTCGAAGATCCTTGCCAGCAAAGCCAGTTCGGACGGATCGAAAATACCAGCGTCCTGAGCTTTTCGACGAATTGGCATGACGCCTCCCAAGCAGACGTTTTCGCAAGGCCATTGCAACGCGCCCCGTCGAGACTGCGAGTTCGTGGTTAAGAAAACATTAGCCATGCAAAAAGTTCCAGTGCGGTCGAATGGGCCGTGTGCGCTTAGCCGCCGACCGTTCCGCAAATACACAAACGTGTCATCGACTGGCATTGCCGGGAGCGCAGCCTAGATAGGGCGCTGGGCAAACATGATTGCAGAAGGACATACGCATGCCTGAACGGCTGACATTGAACGACGGCTCCACCATCCCCCAAATCGGTCTGGGCGTCTGGCAGGTCGACCCGGGCACCACCGCCAAGGTCGTGCGCTGGGGGATCGAGGCCGGCTACCGGCTGATCGACACCGCCGAGGGCTACCGCAACGAGGAAGGCGTCGGCGAGGCGATCCGCGCGGCTGGCGTGCCGAGGGCCGAGCTGTTCATCACATCCAAGCTGCGCAACGGTGCGCACCAGCGCGATGCCGCGCTGCGCGCTTTCGACGACACGATGCAAAAGCTCGGCATCGACCAGATCGATCTCTTCCTCATCCACTGGCCGGTGCCGAGCCAGGGCAAGTATGTCGAAGCCTGGAAGACGCTGGTCGAATTGCGGAAGGCCGGCCGGATAAAATCGGTCGGCGTGTCGAACTTCAACCAGGACCATCTGGAGCGCATCATCGGCGAGACCGGCGTTACGCCGACCGTCAACCAGATCGAGCTGCACCCGCGCTTCCAGCAGCGCGACAAGCGCGATTTTCACGCCAAGCACGACATCAGAATAGAAAGCTGGAGCCCGCTGGGCAGCGGCCGGCTGCTGGCCGATCCGACGCTCGAGGCAATCGCCAGGAAGCACGGCAAGTCGGTGGCGCAGGTGATCATCCGCTGGCACCTGCAGGAGGGGCTGATCGTCATTCCGAAGTCGAACCACCAGGACCGCATCGCCGCCAATTTCGACGTCTTCGACTTCGCGCTCGATGGCAGGGACCTTGAAACCATCCGCGGCATGGACTCGCAAGACGGCCGCACTGGGCCGGACCCGGCGACTGCGGCGTTTTTGTTCTGAGGCGTTGAAACAGCTGATCTCCCCCCACGAGGGGGAGATTAGCGCTTCGCCGAAGGCGCCTTTTCTGCAACGTTGGCGATTGGCCTATCGCTACGCCATCGCCACGATCACATGCGCCTGGATCTTGGCGGCGACCGCGCCGCTGCCGTGTCTGTCCTTGATCACGGCTTCGGCGTGGTCGGTCGCCGCTTGCAGTTTTCCCGCGTCCCTGGCCTCGATCTCGTTGCGCAGCAGCGTTCCCTGGCAATAGGCGACGGCCGGAACGCGCGGCGAGGATGCGCGGCTTTGTTCGGCTATCGTCTCGATCGCCACATGTGAGAACCCCGCGGCCTCAACGTCTCTGCGGATCAGGTCCTTGTCGTGGTAGCCGTGCGGCGTGCGCGCCAGGAAGTGCGGCGGATCGTTGGGAAAGATTTTGGCAAGCGCATTCGTCACGTCATGCGCAAAGACATTCTCCTCGATGCGATCCCACACGTTGAACAAAAAGCGTCCTCCGGGCTTCAGGACGCGCCTTGCTTCGCGATAGCCGGCCGTCCGGTCGGGAAAGAACATCGCGCCGAACTGACAACAGACGAGATCGAAGGCCGCGTCCTCGAACGGCAGCGCCAGTGCATCCGCCTGGCGCCATTGGATGCGGCTGTCGGGGCCTTGCCGCGCGGCGGCATAGTCGAGCATCGGCTGGTTGAGGTCGGTCACGACATAGCTTGCGCCGACCGGCAGTTTTGGCGCCAGCGCGCGGGTGACGACCCCGGTGCCGGCTGCGGTCTCCAGGACGGCGCCGGGCGACAGCGCCGCCGCCCGTCGCGCGAGATCCACTGCGTAGGGCTCGAAGATCAACGGCACCATATGGCGGTCGTAGTTTTCCGGAACAGAGCCGGCGAACACCTTGTCGGTTTCCAGCATTTCTATTCCCCGTCCGTTTGATGGCTGGCAAGGCTAGCATATGATTGCTTGTTTCGGCTCGTTTTCGACCGAAAGGCGTCCGGCGCCATATGCGGCTACGCCGGACCTATCTCGCCTTATCCAGCCTGGTTGGTTGAGCCGCCCGAAGCCAGTGCGCGAGCCGGCTATCCCTTTTCTTCCACCAGGATCACCAGCGATTCCGGTACCACGCCGTCGAATTCCATGGCATCGGCGGCTGCCTTGCTCTGCATCAGGGCCGCCAGCTTGTCCATGTCCGGAACGTCCATCATCAGCGCCACCCGGTTCGGGTTCTGCGGATCGACGAAGGTGCGGATGTTGGTGATTCCGAGCGCGCCGAAAATCTCCTTGCGCTTCGGCGACGTGAGCCAGTGCTTGTCGCCTTTCGTGATGTTGTGATGGCCGATGATCGTTGGCATTGCGGACCCTCCCAAGGTGGCGCCCGGCGGGTCGAAATCGCCCGTCTGGTGCGATCTATGCGAGCGCCAATCAGCGCCGTTTCCATTTGGCTGTCAATTAACATTCGCTGATGGGCAGGCACCTTCTCCGGCACGGGGAGAAGGACTAGGTTCCGTCGTTACGCATCCAGGAGTCCGCCCATTCCAAAACCCACCTTCCTCGAGATCGCCCGCCGTGCAGGCGTCGGCACGGCGACCGTCGAGCGTGTGCTGAACGGCAGAGGCGGGGTGCGCCCTGCCACCGTCGAGAAGGTGGTGGCGGCGGCGCGCTCGCTCGACTATCCGCGCCGTCTGCCCGAGGCGCATCGCGGCGTCATCCGCATCGAGGTGATCCTGGTCAGGCCGGACGCGACTTTCTTCGCCAGGCTCTCGCGCGCCTTCGAGCGCATCGCCGCCACCCTCGACCGCTCGATCGCCGTCCACCGCACTTTCCTCGACGAAGCGAACCCAGCCGAGATCGCCGCGCGCATCCTCGATCCGGACTTGCGCCGCGCCGGGTTGATCCTCGCCGTTCCCGACCATCCGCTGGTCAGCGCCGCGCTTCGCCAGCTCGAGGGCGAAAGGATCCCGACGGTGCAGATCGTCACCCAGATCTCCGGCACCAAAAGCACCTATGTCGGCATCGACAACTACGCCGCCGGCCGCATGGCCGGCCTGCTGATGGCACGCATGCAGCGCCGGCCGGGCAAGGTCGTCGCCATCTGCCACAGCCAGATCTACCGCGTCCACCGCGACCGCGTGCGCGGCTTCTTCGACTATCTGATCGAGGCTGGCGTTGAGTTCGAGCCGGTCGCGGCGCTGTTCGGCCATGACGATGGCGACCGCAACGCCGAACAATTGCACGAGGCGCTGAAGCGCTGGCCGGACCTTGCCGGCCTCTACAATGCCGGCGGCGCCAACACGGCGCTGAACGAGGTGCTGCGCCGCCACCCGAGGGGCCGCGACATCTTCTTCGTCGGTCACGAATTGACCGAGCGCAGCACGCGCGCCTTGCGCGAGGGCACGATGGACGTCGTGCTCGACCAGTCGCCGGAAGCTCAGGCGCGCCGCGCCATAGACCTTGTGCTCGCGGCGCTGAACCTGCACGACCTGCCGGTCGACAATCCACCGATCCGCTTCGTCACCTTCACCGCCGAGAACCTTTGATCTGATTTGATCAAGGAACCGGGAGCCTTCGCCGCCGTCGCGGTGCTAACTCGCCCGTGAACGGAAGGGCGATGGCATGTGAAGTTCGCCCCCTCATCCGGCCGCTTCACCTGCACCTTTTGCCGTTTCGGAGAAGAGGCGGGCGGCGGCACCGATGATCTCCCTCTTCCTTCGGGAAGAGGTCGGATGCCTTCGATCTGTCCTTCACAGATCGGCAGGCAATCCGGGTGAGGGGGCTCTTTCCTACCTGCGATCGTCCGCCCGCGAACGGGAGGATGCATTTGTGACGAGACGGCTGACAGTCAGCGACCTGCAAAGCCAGAAGGGCGGCCGCAAATGGCTGCAACTGCATGTCGACACGCCGGCCGAGGCGGCCGCCGCGGTAGCCTGCGACATCGTCATCCTGTCCTGTGAGCCCGACCACAATCTGGAATTGATCCGCCAGGCGGCACCCTTCGCCTTCCTCTCCGTCGGTATGCCGCACGGCGCGGTCGCCTCGCCCGATGAGGCGGTGCGGCTGGGCTTCGCCATGATGAAGCGCGGCGCCGATGCGGTCTATTGCTCGCATTCGCCGCGCTTCATCGAGGCCATGGCGGCCGAGGGCATCCCGGTCACCGGCCATGTCGGCCTGGTGCCGAACCGCGCCACCTGGACGAATTTCCGCGCTGTCGGGCGCACCGCGGACGAAGCCTTCAAAGTGCTGCGCGCGGTAAAGGACATCGAGAATGCCGGCGCGGCCTGCGTCGAGGTCGAGGTGGTGCCGGTCAGGCTCGCCGACCACATCACGCGCGCCACCCCGCTGATCACCATGGGCATGGGCTGCGGTACGGCCTGCGACACGCAGTATCTGTTCTCCTGCGATGTGCTCGGCACCCATGCTGGCCACTATCCGCGCCACGCCAAGCGCTACGCCGACTTCGTCACGCTGGAGGCCGAGCTGCAGGAAAAGCGTATTGCCGCCTTCCGCGCCTTCGGCCGCGACGTGGCGGCCGGCGCCTATCCCGAAGCGAAGCACCAGGTCGACATGGACGATGCCGCCTACGACCGCTTCCTCACCCTCTCTCAATCTTTGTGAAACCGGGGCCCTGTGAGGTCAGCCATGGACGACTTGCAATACGGCACGCGCAACAAGCGAGGCGACTGGGCGCCGAATGAGCCGGCCGGCACCGCGCCGCTCTTCGTCTTCCCACCGCGGCCGCTGGCGGTGCTGAAATGGCTGCCGAGTTACTTTCTGCCCTACAATGTGCTGTTCGCGCTGTCGGCGGTGGCGTGGTGGCGCTTCGTGCTGCCCGACGGCGAGGTGATGAAGACGCTTTCCGTCGGCTGGATCCTTTGGCTGTTCGTCGTCAACTGCGCAGCGCTGCTTGTCTTCTTCGGCGTCTTCGAACTTCGACTCTACATTTTGAGAGCCCAGGGCAACCGCTTCAAATACAACGGCAAATGGCCGTCGGAGCAGAAGAGCAAGGCCTTCTTCTTCGAGAACCAGAACCTCGACAACATGCTGCGCACCTTCGGCACCGGCATGCCGATCTGGACGGCGATCGAGGTCGCGATCCTCTATGCCTACGCCAATGGCTACGTGCCGTGGCTGAGCTTCGCCGAGCACCCGCTCTACCTGTTCCTGCTGGCGCTGGTGGTGCCGATCATCCACGAGACGCATTTCTTCCTGCTGCACCGCGCGATCCACTGGGCCCCGCTCTACAAATGGGTGCATTCGGTGCATCACAATTCGGTCAACCCGTCGCCCTGGTCGTCGCTGTCGATGCACCCGGTGGAGCAACTCGGCTATCTCGGCGTCGCCTTCTGGCACCTGATCATCCCGTCCAACCCGCTGCTCGCGCTCTACCAGCTCCACTATGCCGGCTTCGGCGCCATTCCCGGCCATGTCGGCTTCGACAAGGTCGAGCTCACCGAGGACACCAGCGTCGATAGCCACGCCTACATCCACTACCTGCACCACAAATATTTCGAGGTGAACTACGGCGACGGGCTGATCCCGTTCGACCGCTGGCTCGGCACCTTCCACGACGGCAGCAAGGACGGCGAGGCCCGCATGCAGGCCCGCTACGAGAAGAAGAAGGCGCGCGCCAACGCCGCCGCCAAATGACAGCCCAGTGAACGCTATCCCGAAAGGGCCGGAGACAAAGCGGGTGAACCGGCACCCATCTGCAAAGGGAGGAAACCCGTGAAGAAACTTCTGATCTCGACCGCGCTTGCCGCGCTGATGGCGATGCCGGCAACCGCCTTCGCCGCCAAGATCGGCGTCTCGATCGTCAATTTCGACAACAACTTCCAGACGCTGCTGAAGAACGGCATGCAGGCCCGCGCCAAGGAAAAGGGCGCCGACATCCAGGTCGAGGACGCGCAGAACGACGTCGCCAAGCAGCTCGATCAGGTGAAGAACTTCATCGCCAGCGGCGTCGACGCCATCATCGTCACCCTGGTCGACACCAACGCCTCGAAGACGCTGAGCGAGGAGGCCGCCAAGGCCGGCATTCCGCTGGTCTTCGTCAACCTCGAACCGACCGACATGGCGAACCTCCCGGAGAAGCAGGTCTATGTCGGCTCGAACGAGGTCGAGTCCGGCACGCTGGAGGCCTTCGAAGTCTGCAAGATGCTGCGCGCCAAGGGCAAGTCATCGGGCGCCACCGCCTACATCGTCATGGGCAGCCTGGTGCACCAGGCAGCGCTGCAGCGCACCAAGGATGTCGAGCAGGTCTTTTCGACCGACATGTGCAATTTCATCAAGGTCACCGACAAGCAGTCCTCCGAGTGGTCGCGCGACAATGCGCAGAACCTGATGACCAACTGGCTGACCGCCGGCCAGGCGCCGGATGCCGTCATCGCCAACAATGACGAATCCGCCATCGGCGCCATCCTGGCGCTGAAGGCCAACGGCATCGACATGAACAGCGTCGTCGTCGGCGGCATCGACGCCACGCAGGACGGCCTCCAGGCGATGAAGGCGGGCGACCTTGCGGTGACGGTGTTCCAGAACGCCAACGGGCAGGGCGGCGGCGGTGTCGATGCCGCGCTCGCGCTTGCCAACGGCGAGAAGGTCGACCGCGTCGTCTACGTGCCGTTCGAGCTGGTCACCCCGGCCAACGCCGCCGAGTACCTCAACAAGAACTGATCCTACGACCAAGCCCTCCGGGCGGTCGTTACGGCCGTCCCGGAGGCTCGACCGAAATCGACAGGGAAAGAAGAATGACCAGCTGGATCAGGGCCTGCGGCCTCGACGACATCGAACAGGAAGGCGCGCGGCGCTTCGACCATGGCGGCCGCACCTACGCCGTCTTCCGCTCGCCCGACAACGAAGTGTTCTGCACCGACGGGCTGTGCACGCACGAGGCGGTGCACATCGCCGACGGCCTGGTCATGGACTACGAGGTGGAATGCCCGAAACATGCCGGCGCCTTCGACTACCGCACCGGCGCGGCCAAGCGCCTGCCGCCTTGCATAAATCTCAGGACCTATCCGGCGAAGGTCGAGGCGGGAGAGGTAATGGTGGAGGGGGGGGAGGGGGTTGAAGGTGCCAATCTCCTCCCCTTCGGGGGGG
>NZ_RZOS01000248.1:0-8397 GCF_004022605.1 Mesorhizobium sp. M4B.F.Ca.ET.089.01.1.1 | reverse complement strand
TCGTCGCGCTGGTTGATGTCGCGCATCTCGCGATAGTCGATGACGGTGTAGGCGCCGTTGTCGCCGGACGACAGCGTCGCCGGATAGGCGAACAGATCGTCCTTGTAGGGTTTTAGCTCGAGAGCGCCGGCATCAACTGCGGACAGCGAAAGAGCGATCGCGGTTAACAGGGTGCGGGAGACTTGAAAGCGATTGGCCATGCCGCAGGCATGCGTGCTTCGGCTTCGCTTTGTCAATCCTGCAGCACGCCGCCGGCGCCTTCCAGCGCCTCGCGCGTGTCGACATCGACCGAGGCGGCGTTGCCGATCTCGACATCGACGACATCAAGGCCCCCGGCCTCGACCAGGTGGCGCGCGCCGGTGTCGCCTTCGAGATGGGCGATGGCCCCGAACAGTGAACGAGGCAGCAGCACTGGATTACCGCGCCGGCCATCGTGCGCTGCCCGCACCACCGAGCGGCCGCCGGATCTGCGGAAGGCTTCGATAAGCCGGTCGAGATCGGCGGAGGACACGCCGGGCATGTCGCCAAGGACGATCATGGCGCCGGCAGCATCGGCCGAAACCTTGGCGATGCCCGCCTTCAATGACGAGGACAGGCCGTCGGCGAAATCGGGATTGTCGGCCAGGATGACATCGAGACCGCTTAAAGTGGCGAGCACCCGCTCGCGCTGATGGCCAGTGACGACAATGGTGCTGGATGCCCTGGAGCCCAGTGCTCTCTCGGCGGCGCGGCGGACCAACGGCTTGCCGTCGAACAGTGCCAGCAGCTTGTTCGGCCCGCCCATGCGGCTGGAGCGGCCGGCTGCCAGAAGCACGATCTCGACCTTCGGCCCGGCTCCCTCGCGCTTTGGCGACGGCTCGCGCGGCTGCGGCCGGGTCGGTATCTCCATCAACAGCCCGCCGACGCCCATGCCGGCGATGTCGCCGGCCGTCACGTCGAGACCGGCGATCAGCCGGTCGAGCACCCAGTCGAAGCCGTTCTCCTTGGGGCTGCGAGCGCAGCCAGGCGCGCCGATGATGCGTTTGCCGGCAAGCGTGCCCAGCACCAGCAGATTGCCGGGATCGACCGGCATGCCGGCGCGGACCACGCTGCCCCCTGCGTGTTCGATCGCTGCAGGGACGACGTCGGCGAAATCGCTCATCGCCGAGGCGCCGAAGATCACCACCATATCGTTGTCACGGACGAGCGCAGCCGCCGCTTCCGCGACGGGCGCGACCTCGTGCGGCGTGCGGCGCTCGGCGGTCAGATGGCTGCCCGAGCGCGTCAGGCGCGCTTCGGTGATGCGCAGCGTCTTGTCGAGCACGCTCGGTTTGACGCCGGGCAGCATTGTCTGGATGACGCCGATCCGCATCGGCCGATAGGCGTTGACGGCAAAGATCTCGCCATCGGCGCAGATCCTTGCCACCCGATCGACCAGGCTGCCGGCGACGGCGAAGGGAATGATCTTCACCGTCGCAACCATCTGGCCTTTCTCGACCGGCGCATGCTGCGCCAGCGTGGCGATGGTGATGGTCGGATCGACGGCATTGATGGCGTCGATCATCGCGCGGTCGACGGTGAAGACGCCGGCCGCCTCGGCGTGCAGATTGACCCGGCCGGTTGCGGCGGGCCTGGCCTCCACGGTGCGATGGCTCATGCCGGCGGCGATCCGTTCCGCCGCCGCGTCCTCGCCGAGATCGTCGGGCGCCAGAACGGCCGCGACCACCTCTGAAATGCCGGCCGCTTTCAGCGCCGACAGATCATCGGCGCTCAGCCTGTGCGCCTTGCGGAAGCGCCGCTCTCCGGCCTCTGTGGCGTGCGCCAGCACCGCGCCTTCCGCCTCATCGATCGGAACCGGACCGAATTTCACGCCACGGCGCCTTTTGCTTCGAGGCCGCGCGAGCGGAAGGCGTGGATGGTCTGGGCGAGCACCGCGACGGCGATCTCGGCCGGACTTGCCGCGCCGATATCGAGGCCGATCGGCGCATGGATGCGGGCGATCTGGTCGGCGCTGGCACCGAGCGCCAGCAGGCGTTCCACGCGCTTGGCGTGCGTCTTCCTGCTGCCGAGCGCGCCGACATAGAAGCACCTGGCATCGAGCGCTGCCTTCAATGCAAAATCGTCGATCTTGGGGTCGTGGGTGACGGCGGCAAGCGCCGTGTAGCTGTCGAGGGGCTGGCGCGCCAGCACATCCTGCGGCCATTCGGCATGCAGCACGACATCGGGAAAACGCTCCGGCGTGGCGAAAGCGGTGCGCGGGTCAATAATCTCGACGGGGTAGCCGGCGATCCTGGCCATCGGCGCCAGCGCCTGGCTGATATGGACGGCGCCGATCACCACGAGGCGCGGCTGCGGCAGATGCGCGTTGAGGAAGAAGGCGCGCCCTTCCGCCTCGACAGAGCCGGAATTACCGGTGCGAAACGCCCTGGCGATCGCCTCGCCCAATTCACCGGCGACCGGATCGCCCTCGCGCACGATGCGGTCGCGGCCGTCGCCGAGGTCGGTGACCAGGATCGCCGCGCGGCGGGCGCGGCGTTCGGCATTCAATGTTTTCAGCACATACGGGTCCATGGCGCCCTAACCAAGCCGCTCGACATAGACCTTGATGCGGCCGCCACAGGAGAGACCCACCTGCCAGGCGGTCTCGTCGGCGACGCCGAACTCCAGCATCCTGGCCTTACCCGAACCGATGACATCGATCGCCTCGGTCACCACCGCGCCCTCGACGCAGCCGCCGGAGACGGAACCGTGGAAATTGCCGTCCGCGTCGATGACCAGATGGCTGCCGACCGGGCGCGGCGCCGAACCCCAGGTCTCGACGACGGTCGCGATGGCGACATCCTTGCCGTCCTTCATCCAGCCCTCCGCGATGATCAGGGGATCGCGGGCCTCATCGAGATAGATGCTGTTTTCCATGACTGCTTCTCCAAGAGTCTGTTTTTCCGCTGAGATTAAGTCGTTTGTTTTCAGCTAAAAGACCCAGCAAGGAGGCCCTTGGAAGCCAGGTCCTGTGTCATGACGTGGTGCTCATGAAACGCTTCAATGTCAGCCATGGTTCAACTCACATCTTCTCGACATTGATGAAGTGGGGACCGGTGACACCGGCGACCTTGCAGGCGGACTTCAATACTTCATCGCAGAAGATGTTGTCAGCATAGGGCGTGCGAAATATGTGAGCGCCATCAACCACCTGATCACGGAATACGAGGCTGGTCGGGCCAAGAAAACTGTAAATTTTCACGTCCTCGTTTTTTCTGTAATCGCGCTCGTATTTGATCCTTATCTTGGATGCTCCTTCGTCGATGGCGTCCAGGACACGTACAACATCGGCCAAATAATATTGCGGCCCTTGCGAGCCGTCAGCCAAAGTAAAATCGCAGTCGACAAACTCGAAGCCGGCTGCGTCGACATCCTCGAAAACCCGTTTCAGGCGTTCGGAAACGATCAGATAACCGTGCAATATCTCCAGATCGCGCGGCATCTTGCCCTCCTTGGGGTAGTGGACAAGCTGAGGTTTTTCCGGCAGTTCCGCGAAGCCGTAGCCTTTCTCTGGCGGCGGCGCGAAGGTGATCAGTCCTGGCGTTCTCAATGCATCCTTGTTTGCGATGCGCACGCCGTGGCCTTTGCCGCCACGAAGGCTGGAGTCGAATTCGAAGAATTTGCGGGACTTACCAACCTGGTAGGGAGAGGCTGTTCTGGTGTTTTCGGCGGCCTGCATAGAAGACGTCCCTGTGTATCCGTGAGCAAAACTACGCAATGGTTGCGGCTGGAATTCGTTGTATCTCAGGCGTGGTTGCGGTGCCATGAATATGGCTATGCGGCGTGCCTCTCGCCAGCCCGCAGCCAGCGACGCGGATCGACCGACGTGGCCGGCCGCTGGTCGAGCGAGGCGCAGAGATCGGCCAACGCCTCGAGATTGTGCACCGGGCGGAACTCGTCGACATGCGGCAGCATCGCCTTGACGCCGCGGGCGCGCGCCTCGAAGCCGTCGAAGCGCAGCAGCGGGTTCAGCCAGATCAGCCGCCGGCAGGATTTGTGCAGCCGCTCCATTTCCTCCGACAGGCCGGCGACCTCGTCGCGCTCCAGCCCGTCGGTGATCAGCAGCACCACGGCCCCCTGCCCCAGCACGCGTCGCGACCACAGGCGATTGAACTCGGCCAGCGTGTCGCCGATGCGAGTGCCGCCGGACCAGTCCTTGACCGTCGCCGAGCTCTCGGCGAGCGCGGCATCGGGATCGCGATGGCGCATCTGCCGCGTCAAATTGGTCAGGCGGGTGCCGAAGACAAAGGCATGCACGCGCCGGCGCTTTTCCGTCAGCGCGTGCAGGAAATGTAGGAAGATGCGCGTGTACTGGCTCATCGAGCCGGAAATGTCGGCAAGCACCACCAGCGGCGGGTGCACCTCGCGGGCAGAGCGGAATTTCGGCAGGATCAGCGCGCCGCCGGTGCGGGCGGCCGAACGCATCATGGCACGCGGATCGATGCGCCTGCCCTGCGCGTCCGCCCTGAAGCGGCGCGTGCGGACCATGTCGAAGGGCAGTCGCAAAGCGGCGATCGCCTGCTTGGCCTCGGCCAGCTCGGCGGCGTTCATCTGGGCAAAGTCCTTGCCGCGCAACACCTCGTTGCCGGAAAAGGTGAAGCGGGCGTCGACCTCGATCTCCGGGATTTCCTTGGCCGGCTGATTCTTCTGATGGCCCTCGAACATCGCCTGGCTGACGCGGGTCTCGGCCGCGCGCGGTTTCTGCTTCTCGCTGGTATCGAGGGCGACAGGCGAGAACATCGCCAGCATCTTTTCGATCAGCTCGCGCGATTTCCAGAACAGCCGGAAAGCTTCGTCGAAGACCGGATGGTCCTCATGCCGGGAGACCAGCACTGCATGCAGCGTCCAGTAGAAATCGTCGCGCGATCCGATGCCGGCGGCAAGCACCGCCTCGATCGCGTCCTTGACCGAAGCCGGTCCGACCCGCATGCCGGCCTTGCGCAAGGTACGGGCGAAATAGACGATGTTGTCGGCGAGGCGCCCGTCTTGCTTGGCCTCAGCGGGATCGGGGCGCGGCGACTTCATCGGCCTATTCCGCAGCAGCGAGCTCGGCCTTGACCTCGTCGAGGATGCGCCGGCCCTCGCCCGCGCCGATGCGGGCGATGTCGTCCTGGTACTTCAAAAGCACCCCGATCGTGTCGGAGACCGTTTCCGGATCGAGCGCGACCTTGTCGAGCTCGGTCAGCGCACCAGCCCAGTCGATGGTTTCGGCGACGCCCGGCGCCTTGAACAGCTCGACCTGGCGCAGCTTCTGAATGAACGACACAACCTCGGCCGAAAGCCGGCTGTTGGCCCGCGGCACCTTGCGGCGGACGATCTCCAGCTCGCGCTCGGCACTGGGATAGTCGACCCAGTGGTAGAGGCAGCGCCGCTTCAGCGCGTCATGGATCTCGCGCGTACGATTGGTGGTGATGATGACGATCGGCGGCTCCTCCGCCTTGATCGTGCCGAGCTCCGGCACCGTCACCTGGAAGTCCGAGAGGATTTCGAGCAGGAAGGCCTCGAAGGCCTCGTCGGTGCGGTCGAGCTCGTCGATCAGGAATACCGGGGCAGCGCCCGCCTTGCCGGTCAGCGCATCGAGCACCGGGCGGCGGATCAGGTACTTTTCGGAGAAGACGTTGCGCTCCATGTCGGAGCGCACGACCTTGCCGGCTGCCTCCTCCATGCGGATCTCGATCATCTGCGCGGCGTAGTTCCACTCGTAGACGGCGGAGGAGACGTCGAGCCCCTCATAGCATTGAAGGCGAATCAGCCGGCGGCCGAGCGCATCGGCCAGCACCTTGGCGATCTCGGTCTTGCCGACGCCGGCCTCGCCCTCGAGGAAGAGCGGCCGCTTCATGCGCAATGACAGGAAAAGAACGGTCGCCAGCGAGCGGTCCGCCACATAGTCCGCGCCGGTCAGGAGATCGAGCGTCTCGTCGATCGTCCCCGGCGCCGGGCGCGGTTTCAAGCCGGTCATTCCATCTCCGTGGAGTCAGCCATCAAGGCACCTACAAGGCGCGATAGCCGCGATCATGATAGATCAGCGGGCGCAAATTATCGCCGATGCGCAGGCCTGTCACCTTGCCAAAAAGCACACGGTGGGTGGCGAGATCCTTGGTGTCGATCAGCTCGCAATCGAACACGGCAAGCGCGCCTTTCAAGGTCGGCGCGCCGGTCGAGATCACGTCCCATTCGCCAAGCGCAAACCGTTCCTCGACCGGCAGGCCGGTCATGCCGGAAAAGCCGACGGAGAGCGGCTCCTGATGCGAGGCCAGCGTGTTGAGCGCGAACCTGCCATTCGCAACGAAAGGCTCGTTCTTGGGATTTTCCCGGTTGAGGCAGACGAGCACGGTCGGCGGCGTGTCGGACACCGAGCAAGCGGCGATAACGGTCGCGCCTCGCCTGCCGGCCGGACCGTCGGTGGTCACCACATGGACCTGGCCGGCAAAATGGGCCATCGCGTCGCGATAGGCCTGCGGCCCGATGTCGTTCTTCTTCAGCACAGATGATTTTCCTCAGAACCCATCGTTATATATGGCGGCATATTGCATGCCACAAGCGAAGTGCTTGACCCATATCCGGAAATTCGCGTTGCACCGGGGCCGGCCAGCCTTTAGGTCTTGGCGAAGCGGATGCCGGCAACCCTACCGCCGGCACGGGAGGAATGCTTCGCTCACATGCGACCCCTGATGACGACATTGGCGGTGCTGGCCTCGATTGCTTTCGCCGGCAATGCGGGCGCCGAAGACCTCGTCGTCGGCGTCGCGGCGCCGCTCTCCGGCCCGTCAGCGATCCTCGGCAAGCAGGTCGAAGCCGGCGCCGTGCTGGCGGCCGACACGAACGGCGCGACGATCAAGACGGTCGACGATGCCTGCACCGCCGACGGAGGAGCCGCCGCGGCGCGCGACTTCGCCGCCACCAAAGTCAATGTGGTGGTCGGTTTCCTCTGCACCGAGGCGATCGAGGCGGCGCTGCCGATCCTGAAGGAGGCCGGCATTCCCGTCATCACCGTCGGCGTGCGCACCGAAAGCCTGACCGACCGGCGCGCCAAGACCGGCTGGCCAGTCTACCGGCTGGGCCCGCGCGGCGACGACGAGCGCTACGCCGTCGCCAGGATACTCACGCGTCTGTGGCAGAAAGAGCTGTTCGCCATCATCGACGACGGTACGATCTATGGCCGTGAAATCGCGGAGACTTTGCGAGCCGCGGCCGAGCAGGCGGCGCTGAAGCCGGCGTTCGTCGACACGTTCCGGCCGCAGCTCGACAACCAAATCGGACTGATCGGCCGGCTGAAGAAGGCCGGCGCGACCAAAGTATTCGCCGGCGGCGACGGCGACGACATCGCCATCATGGGGCGCGATGCCGCCCAGCTCGACGCCGGCATCACCTTTGCCGGCGGTGAAAATCTGCGCACGCCGGCCGGTGACGTGCGCTATGCCATGGGCACGTTGATGATCGCGCCACCCGAATGGGCCGCGGTCGCCGATCCCAAGGTGGTGCAGACCTTCACGGACAAGAACATCGTGCCGGAAGGCTACACGCTGCCTGCCTATGCCGCGGTCGAGATCGCCAGGGCCGCAACGGCGGAGGCGGCAAGCTCGGGCAAGCCGCTTGCCGAAGCGCTCACCGGGCATGAGTTCACGACGGCGATCGGGCCCGTCCGGTTCGACAACAAGGGCGATCTCAGCCAGTCTCCGTTGCGTGCCTTCCGCTTCGACGGAACACGCTTCGTGCCGCTGGAGGCCAACTGATGTTTCACAGCGGCCCGCGCAACCTGATCACCGATGTCGCCGGCCTCAAAGTCGGCAACGCCGCCGACGCCAGGCTGAAGTCGGGCGTGACGGCATTGCTTTGCGACGATCCGTCGGTGGCAGCCGTGCAGGTGCTGGGCGGCGCGCCAGGCACGCGCGAGACCGACCTGCTGGAGCCGCAGAATTCGGTTCACGAGATCCATGCCGTGGTGCTGTCGGGCGGCTCGGCCTTCGGCCTCGACGCCGCTTCGGGGGTGCAGGCGGCGTTGCGCGAAAGGAATATCGGTGTCGAAGTCGGCGGCTTCCGCGTGCCGATCGTGCCGGCTGCGATCCTGTTCGACCTGCGCAATGGCGGCGACAAAGGTTGGGGCCGCTACCCGCCCTATCGCGAGCTCGGCTACCAGGCGGCACAAGCGGCGGAGGCCGACTTTGCATTGGGCACGGCAGGCGCCGGCATGGGTGCGCTGACGTCGGGCCTCAAGGGTGGACTGGGTTCGGCCTCTACCGTGCTTGAAACGGGCGTCACCATCGGCGCGCTCGCCGCCGTCAACCCGACCGGCTCGGTGACGGTCGGCAGGACCCGCCACTTCTGGGCGGCGCCTTTCGAGATCGGCGACGAGTTCGGCGGCCTTGGTCAGAACGGCGT
>NZ_RZOS01000247.1:0-8423 GCF_004022605.1 Mesorhizobium sp. M4B.F.Ca.ET.089.01.1.1 | reverse complement strand
CCGGCCTGGTCACCGAGGCCGGGCCGAACTGGTCGGTCGCCGGCCTCAAACCCTATGCCGATCATCTCGTTGCCTGCTTCGGGCCGGACCGGCTGATGTTCGGCAGCGACTGGCCGGTGTGCGAGCTCGCCGCCACCTACGAGAATTGGCTGGCCGCCGCGAAGGAGCTTTTGGCAGGCCTTTCGCCGGCGGAGCAGGACGCCGTCTTCGGCGGCACCGCCGCACGCTTCTACGGCATCGGCTAGTCATTGGCCGACAGTTTGAGCTCCACCCGCTCCGCCGGAAACCGCGACTCGGAAAACTGGATCGGCTGACCGTCGAGCGTGACGTTGACCGCGACCGTCACCAGCACGATGGCGCCGGGCTGCAGGTCGAGATCGGCAAGATCGGCGGCATCGGCATGGCGCGCCGACAGCACCGTCGATTGCCTGAGATAATCGTTGATGCCGAAGCGCCTGAGCGATGCGGTGACCGATCCCGTCTCCGCCATGGCGGCATCGATGCCGGCGAAGCGCCTGGCATCGAACCAGGCGGTGGCGCGCGACACCGGATGGCCGTCGGCTTCGCCGCGTGTCTCCAGGCGGAGCACGGCGCCTCCCCTGGCGAGCTTCAAGGCATCGGCGATGCGCCGGCTGGCCGGCTCGACCGATGAGGCGAGCAGCGCGATATGCCGCTCGCTCGTCTGCCCCTGCAGGCCCGTCGAAAAGCGCGTGCGGGCGCCGATCGGGTAGGAAAGCCGCTTGCGCGACAAGACGAAGGTGCCGCGCCCCTGCTCGGCCCTCAGCACGCCCTCCTGCACCAGCGCCGCGATTGCGCTGCGCACCGTATGGCGATTGACGCCATAACGTTCGGCGAGCGCCATTTCCGGCGGCAGCGCCGCGTTCTCGGCAAAGTCGCCGGCCGCGATCCCCTGCAGGATCCGGTCGGCGATCTGCCGCCACAGCGAAACGCCGCTGCGCCGCTCGATGCTGGCTGCCTGCTGCCCACTCATGTCAGCCCCCGGTTCACCGCCCAGACTTTTCGCCGATGTCATCCAGCCGTCATGGACTCGCGCTAGCTAATGCGTATAATTTGTATAGTTGTCTATATCAATAGACAAATTTACGCAATCGACGGAGTGCTGCCATGCGAGGACAGGAAGCGCGCGAGCAGGCCGGGCGCAAGGCGGCGATGGCGACGCTGGCGCAGTCCGGCGGCGACGAGCTCGCCCGGCTTTGGAGCAAGGCCGGCCTGCCCCTGGAAGCCGAACTCTTGCGCGGCCCCGAAACCGGTCTGGTGACGGTGCGTGGCCGCATCGGCGGCGGCGGCGCGCCCTTCAATGTCGGCGAGGCGACGGTCACCCGCGCCACGGTGCGCCTGCCCTCCGGTCAGGTCGGCCATAGCTATGCGCTCGGCCGCGACAGGCAGAAGGCGAAGCTGGCCGCGATCGCCGACGCGCTCTGGCAGGACCCGGCCCTTCGCGAAATTGTCGAGACCAGGGTCATCGCGCCGCTGCGTACGGTGCTCAGCGAGGCGCGCGAAAAACGGCGCGCCGAGACAGCGGCGACGAAAGTGGATTTCTTCACCATGGTGCGCGGAGAGGACTGATGGAGACGCAAGCGATCGAGGGCGGCTTCGCCGATCCGGTCTTCAATGCGCAGACCGTGTTCCGCGCCGTCATGGACGCCATGGCGCGGCCGGGCAGCATAGAGCCGCTGCCGGGCCTCGCCCGCCCGCCGGCGCCGCTGTCGGTGACATCGGCGCCGTGGCGCTGACGCTCTGCGACAACGACACCCCGCTCTGGCTCGATCCTGCCTTGCAGGCCGAGGCGTCGGTCAGATCCTGGCTCGGCTTCCACACCGGCGCGCCGCTTGCCAACACGCCGGCCGACGCGCATTTCGCCATTGTAGCCAGGCCGGCCGAGATGATGGCGCTGGATGGCTTTTCGCAAGGCACGCAGGAATATCCCGACCGCTCGACGACGCTGATCCTCATCGTCAGCGATCTCGCCTCGGGCGTTCCCCTGCTGCTCGAAGGCCCGGGCATCGAGAAGATGGCGATGCTCGCGCCGGCCGAGATGCCGCGCCACTTCATCGAGCAGTGGAAGCAGAACAGCCAGCGCTTTCCGCGCGGCGTCGACATCATCCTGGCAGCACCGGACGGGGTCGCCTGCCTGCCCCGCACCACGCGCATCAAGACGATGGAGGCCTGACATGTATGTCGCGGTGAAAGGCGGCGAGGCCGCGATTGCCCATGCGCACCGCCTGCTCGCCGATCGCCGTCGCGGCGACCGCTCGGTGCCGGCGCTGCGCCTCGACCAGGTCGTCGAGCAGCTGGCGCTCGGCGTCGACAGGGTGATGAGCGAGGGTTCGCTCTACGACCGCGAGCTGGCAGCGCTTGCCATCGTCCAGGCGCGCGGCGACATGATCGAGGCGATCTTCCTCATCCGCGCCTATCGCACCACGCTGCCGCGCTTCGGCTACACCAGGCCGGCCGATACCGGCGCGATGCTGATCGAGCGGCGCGTGTCGGCAACCTACAAGGACCTGCCCGGCGGCCAGCTGCTCGGCCCGACCTTCGACTACACACACCGGCTGCTCGATCCCGAGCTTGCCGCCGGCGGCGGCGTCGCCGAGCCCATGCAACGTGCCACCGAGGCCGAGCCCATGCCGCGCGTCTCGGCGATCCTCGCCCGCGAGGGCCTGATCGAGGCCGATGGCGACATGCCCGGCGAGCATGTTCCCGGCGACATCACCCGCGAGCCGCTGCAGTTCCCGATGGCGCGTGACGTCCGCTTGCAGGCGCTGTCGCGCGGCGACGAGGGCTTTCTGCTCGCGCTCGGCTATTCCACTCAGCGCGGCTATGCCCGCAACCACCCCTTTGTCGGCGAGGTCCGTATCGGCGAGGTCGAGCTGGAGCTCGACGTGCCGGAACTGCCTTTCGCCGTGCCGCTGGGCTCGATCCGCGTCACCGAATGCCAGATGGTCAACCAGTTCAAGGGCTCGGCCAAGGCGCCGCCGCAATTCACCCGCGGCTATGGCCTGGTCTTCGGCCAGAGCGAGCGCAAGGCTATGGCGATGGCGCTCTGCGACCGTGCCTTGCGGGCCAGCGAACTAGGCGAGGACGTCGTCGCCGCCGCGCAGGACGAGGAGTTCATCATCTCGCATTCCGACAATGTCCAGGCGACCGGCTTCGTCGAGCATCTGAAGCTGCCGCACTATGTCGACTTCCAGGCCGAGCTCGATCTGGTGCGCCGCATGCGCGCCGAGCACGACGCGCGTGAAGATCACCGCACTGGCGAGGAGAAGCGCGAGGCCTCCGAATGAGCCTAGTCGCCACCCCCGCCATTGCCGCCCCCGCCATTGCCATTCCCGTCGCCGCCATCATGGGAATGGCTGCTGTGCCCGCCGACATAGCTGCCGTTTCCGCCTGTGACATGCGCGCCTTCTCTGAAGGTCGGCAAAAACAAACGCCGAAGAACAAACCCGACCATGCAGGCGAAGGCTAGAAGCAGAATTCCAATATGTATCCAACCGGTCTGGGTCATCCGACTTCGCCTTTATTTCCGTTTTCTGGGCGTCAATTCAATAGCAGGGAGTGGATGTGATCGCCATGACCGACATCGCCACCTACAACTTCGCCTATCTCGACGAACAGACAAAGCGGATGATCCGCCGCGCCATCCTCAAGGGTATCGCCATCCCCGGCTACCAGGTGCCCTTCGCCTCGCGCGAGATGCCGATGCCCTATGGCTGGGGTACCGGCGGCGTTCAGGTCACCGCTTCGATCATCGGCCCGGACGACGTGCTGAAGGTCATCGACCAGGGCGCCGACGACACCACCAATGCCGTCTCGATCCGCGCCTTCTTCAAGAAGGTCGCCAATGTCGCGGTGACTACCGACACCGCCAGCGCCACCATCATCCAGACCCGACATCGCATCCCCGAGCATCCGCTCAACGCAGGCCAAATTCTGGTCTATCAGGTGCCGATCCCCGAGCCGCTGCGCTTCCTGGAGCCGCGCGAGACCGAAACGCGCAAGATGCATGCGCTTGAGGAATACGGCCTGATGCATGTCAAACTCTACGAGGACATCGCCAGGCACGGCCGCATCGCCACCACCTACGCCTATCCGGTCAAGGTCGAGGGCCGTTATGTGATGGACCCGTCGCCGACGCCGAAATTCGACAATCCGAAAATGCATCGGTCGCCGGCTTTGCAGTTGTTCGGCGCCGGCCGCGAAAAGCGCATCTATGCCGTGCCGCCATTCACCGACGTGGTCAGCCTCGACTTCGAGGACCATCCGTTCGAGGTGCAGACCTTCGACCAGCCCTGCGCGCTCTGCGCGGCGGAGAATGTCTATCTCGACGAGGTCATCCTCGACGACCACGGCGGCCACATGTTCGTCTGCTCCGACACCGACCACTGCGAGAAGCGGCGTGAGGAAGGCCATCGCGGCCACCTAGCGCCTGACGCCCAACTTGCTCTCGAAAGAACGGAGCCGGCCGAATGACCGACGAACCGCTGCTGCGCGTCTCGGCGCTGTCCAAATTCTACGGCTCGCGCGTAGGCTGCGAGACTGTCAGCTTCGACCTCTGGCCTGGCGAGGTGCTGGCGGTGGTCGGTGAATCCGGCTCCGGCAAGACGACGCTGCTCAACTGCCTGTCGACCCGGCTGCTGCCCTCTTCCGGCACCGCCAGCTACCGCATGCGCGACGGCCAATGGCGCGAGCTTTATCGCATGAGCGAGGCCGAGCGTCGTTTCCTGATGCGCACCGACTGGGGTTTTGTCCACCAGAACCCGGCCGATGGACTGCGCATGACGGTATCTGCCGGCGCCAATGTCGGCGAAAGGCTGATGGCGGTCGGCGACCGCCACTACGGCAGGATCCGCGCCACCGCCGTCGACTGGCTGTCGCGCGTCGAGATCGACGAGGACCGCATCGACGACGAGCCGCGCGCCTTTTCCGGCGGCATGCGCCAGCGCCTGCAGATCGCCCGCAACCTAGTGACCGGGCCGCGCCTGGTGTTCATGGACGAGCCGACCGGCGGCCTCGACGTCTCGGTGCAGGCGCGCCTGCTCGACCTGCTGCGCGGGCTGGTCACCGACCTTGGCCTGGCGGCCATCGTCGTCACCCACGACCTCGCCGTGGCGCGACTTCTGTCGCAGCGCATGATGGTGATGAAGGACGGCCATGTCGTCGAAAGCGGACTGACCGACCGCGTGCTCGACGACCCACGCGCGCCCTATACGCAGTTGCTTGTTTCTTCGATTTTGCAGGTGTGATGATGGCGCCAGGTCACCCCCCTCTGTCACGGGCTATCTGCAACGTTGGAGATTGGCGAAACCGCACGAGGCCGCCCCTTCTCCCGCCGATCGGCGACAATAGGAGGACCTTCTGATGCCCACCCCTCTCGTTGTCTCCGACGTCGCCAAAAGCTTCACCATGCACCTGCGCGACGGCATCAAATTGCCTGTCGTCGCCGGTGTGTCGTTCTCGATCCGCGCCGGCGAATGCGCCGTGCTCGGCGGCCCGTCCGGCGCGGGAAAAAGCTCGATCCTGAAGATGCTCTACGGCAACTACGCCGTCGACGAAGGCCAGATCATCGTCCAGCACGAGAACGGCCTGATCGATCTCGCCAGCGCCAGCCCGCGCACGGTGCTTGCCGTGCGCCGGCAAACGATCGGCTATGTCAGCCAGTTCCTGCGCACGGTGCCGCGCGTCTCGGCCTTCGACGTCGTCGCCGAGCCGCTGGTCGAGCGCGGTGAGGAACGCGAGGCAGCACGAGAAAAGGCCCGCACCTTGCTTACCCAGCTTAACCTACCGGAAAGGCTCTGGGCCTTGCCGCCGGCGACGTTCTCCGGCGGCGAACAGCAGCGCGTCAACATCGCGCGCGGCTTCATCACCGAGCATCCGATCCTGCTGCTCGACGAGCCGACCGCCTCGCTGGACGCCAGGAACCGCGACGTGATGGTCGAGTTGATCGCCGCCAAGAAGGCGGCCGGCGTCGCCCTGCTCGGCATCTTCCACGACCAGGACGTGCGCGAGGCGGTCGCCGACCGCGTCATCGACGTCACCGCTTTCGCCGCAGGCAGGATTGCCGCATGACAAGGAAATTGTCGGAGACGCCGCTGGTTCATCCGACCGCGCAGGTCGAGAACTCGACGCTTGGCCGCTGGACCGAGATCGCCGACCGCAGCCGGGTTTCGGAAAGCGAGCTCGGCGACTATTCCTACATGATGCAGGACTGCGCCGTTTGGTGCGCGACCATAGGCAAGTTTTCCAACATCGCGGCCAGCGTGCGCATCAACGCCACCAACCATCCGACCTGGCGGCCGACGCTGCACCACTTCACCTACCGCGCCTCCGACTACTGGGACGATGCCGAGCACGAAAGTGAATTCTTCGCAGAGCGCCGTGCGAAACGCGTCACCATCGGTCACGACACCTGGCTCGGCCATGGCTCGACCATCCTGCCCGGCGTCACCGTCGGCGACGGCGCGGCGGTCGGCGCGGGCGCCGTGGTGTCGAAGGACGTCGCGCCCTACACCATCGTCGGCGGCGTGCCGGCGAAGCCGATCCGCGAGCGCTTCGACCGCCGCACCGCCGAACGCTACCAGGCGCTCGCCTGGTGGGACTGGGACCATGCCCGGTTGCGCGCGTCGCTCGACGATTTCCGCGCGCTTTCGGCAGAGGCTTTCCTGGAGAGGTATGGTTGACATTCACGGGAACGTGGTGTGGTCGTACAGTAATTTAATCTCGCTATATCAAACATCTCCTAGGGCCAGTCGTGTGGAAGGAGATCATTTCGTGGCTATACTGTTTATACCGGCGTGCATTGGGTTGGCGCTGGTTGTATTGGGGATTTGGGTCGTTCGGAGCCAGGTAAACCGCTGGAGTCGGTCCGACCGAGTCTCGTCCATTGTCTTGACCATCTTGGGCTTGGGCCTGGCAGCGGTAGGGGTGCTAATTCTCTTCGTGTTGGCGCCCATCTCCCGGTAGAACTGCCTCAACTGCTAGTGAGACCGCTAGCTTCGATACCTATGCCCAGGACGACGCCCCTAGATTCACATCTTTGACATACGAGTCGGACAAGAGGCGATCTCGCCAGGGAGATCGCCATGCTCGACAAAGCCAGACCCTCGCTCGCCGGCTTCTTCGAAGGCACCAACCCCGCGCCGCCGGTGCATCTCGGCACCCGCTACGACACGGCGGGCAATTTCCTGTTCGAGCCTGGCAACACCGTTGTCTCCCATCTCGTAGCCGGCTCACCCTCCGAAGCCGCTGTAGTCGCAGTGCGCGAGCGCATGCGCGCCATGCCCGACGCCGACCGGCTTGTCTTCACCCCGGTCTCCAGCCTGCATATGACGCTGTTCCAGGGCATCATCGAGCGCCGCCGCCGGCTCCCCTATTGGCCTCGGGATGTGCCGCTCGACACCAGCATCGACGACATGACCCGCCTTTATCTGGAGCGCCTGAAGGGCTTCGCGGGGAGCGGCGCGTTCAGGGTCAAGGCCATCGGTATCACCCCGAACGGCCTCACCGTCGCCGGCGCCTCGGAGGAAGACCGGCGCATCCTCCAGGCCTGGCGCGACGCGCTGTCGGTGCCCTTCGGCTATCGCCATCCCGACCATGACACCTACGTCTTCCACATCACCTTCGCCTACCAGATCCGCCGCCTTGCCGACGAGCGGGCGGCGGCGTGGCAGGATCTGTTCGATGACTGCCTGTCCTTCCTCGACCGCGAGGCGCCGGTCATCGAACTCCACCCGGCGGCCTTTTGCAGCTTCCGTGACATGGAGCATTTCGAGGAGCTCCTGGTCCTCGGCTGATGACTGCTACCGCGCAGCTGTGGGCGGTAACAAAACTGACATCAATCCGACACCGCAGGTTCATGGGGCTGCGCTAGCCAAGGTTAACAGACCCTGTAACCGACTGGACTGGAGCCTAGCCCCATGTCAGCAGCCTCTGCCACGCTCGAAATCCGCGGTGTCAGCCGACGATTCGGCAAGAACACCGCCGTCAGCGCCGTCGACCTGTCGATCCCGCAGGGCCAGATGGTCGGCATCATCGGCCGTTCCGGCGCCGGCAAGTCGACGCTTCTGCGCATGATCAACCGTCTCATCGACCCCAGCCAGGGGTCGATTTTTTTTGACGGCGCCGAAGTCTCGGCGCTGCAGGGCTCGCCGCTTAGGCGCTGGCAGCGCGACTGCGCCATGATCTTCCAGCAGTTCAACCTGGTGCCGCGCCTCGACGTGCTGACCAACGTGCTGCTTGGCCGGCTAAACCACCGCTCGACGCTGTCCAATCTGTTCGGCATTTTCTCGCGCACCGAATGCGCCGAGGCGGTTGCGGCGCTTGAACGCCTCGACATCGCCCGCACCGCGCTGCAGCCGGCTGGCACGCTGTCCGGCGGCCAGCAGCAGCGCGTGGCGATCGCGCGC
>NZ_RZOS01000246.1:0-8446 GCF_004022605.1 Mesorhizobium sp. M4B.F.Ca.ET.089.01.1.1 | reverse complement strand
TAGCCGACGAGCTGGTTGTCGCGCGCGCTCTGCAGCTGGGCGATGTCCTTGATGCGCGCCGCGACCTGGCCGGGCGGCAGCGTGCTTGGCCCGGTCGAAACACGGAACATCCGCGTGGTGGTGGCGGGATCGTATTCCGGGTCGTTGAAGGCGCCGCCATTCTTCGCGGCAAGCTCGCGCTTCGCCTTCGGGGTCAGCCCGTCGGCCAGTGCCGGCTGCAGCCCAAGCGCAGCCGCCAGAAGCAAGGCAAGTCCGCGCATCATGAGGCGCCGACCATGATGGTGCCGTCGCCCATCACCGTGCCGGATATGATCTTGCCGCTGTCGACATTGCGGACCTTGACCAGGTCGCCGGCGGCGCCCGGCTGCAAGGTGACGCCGGAAGCCGAAATGGTCAGGGCGCCGGCGGTGAAATAGATCTGCACCGCCGCGCCCTGTTCGACCAGCCAGGCGTCGCGGATGGCGGCGGTCGGGATATAGCGGCCGGGCAGCAGCGTGCGCTTGGCAACCTTGCCCTGGAGTTCCTGCGCGAGGGTGGCGACGGCGTCGGGCTTGTGCTTGCCGGGAACGAGCGTCACCTGCTTCAGCGCGGCAAGCTCGATCGTCTCGCCAGGATAGATGACCCGGTTGGGGATCAGCACGACCTCGCCGCTCTGCCTGGCATTCTGGGCGGCGAGCTGATTGGCGCTCTGGTTGCCGGCCTGATTGTCGCCGGCGTCCTGGGCAAACGCCGGCACGCCGCCGGCCACCAGCGCGAAGGCCAGCGCGGCGCGGCGGAGCAGGGAGCGGTGGGCCGGCGCAATCATGATCCGCTACCTGATGTTCTTGGACACGACCGAGGCCATGTCGTCGGCGGCCTGGATGACCTTCGAGTTCATCTCATAGGCGCGCTGCGCCGAGATCAGTTCGGTGATCTCCTTGACGGGATCGACGTTGGACGATTCCAGATAGCCCTGTTCGATCGTGGCGAAGCCGGGGTCGCCGGGCACGCCGACATTGGCCGGGCCGGAAGCCGCCGTCTCCTGGAACAGGTTGTCGCCGAGCGGCGCCAGGCCCGCCTCGTTGGCGAAATTGGCGAGCTGCAGCTGGCCGAGAAGCTGGAGATCGGTCTGGCCTTCGATGCGGGCGAAGACCTGGCCGGTCTTGTTGACGATGACCTCGACCGCGTCCGTCGGCACGGTAATGGCAGGGACGACATTGGCGCCATCGACCGTCACCAGCTGCCCCGTGGCGTTGGTGTTGAAGGCGCCGGCGCGGCTGTAGAGCGTGCCGCCGTCGGCGCCTTCGATCTGGAACCAGCCCCGGCCGGTCAGCGCGAGGTCGAAGCTGTTGCCGGTGCTGGTCAGCTCGCCCTGGGTATGGACGTTGCGCACGGCCGTCGTCTTGACGCCGAGGCCGATCGAGACGCCTTCCGGCACCAGCGAGGTGTTGGAACGGTTGGGCACGCCCTGCGTGCGGTCGACCTGATAGAGCAGGTCGGAGAATTCGGCGCGGGCGCGCTTGTAGCCGGTGGTGTTGATGTTGGCGATGTTGTTGGCGATGACTTCCAGGTTGGTCTGCTGGGCGTTCATGCCGGTGGCGGCGATAGCGAGTGCTTTCATGACGCGGTCCTAGATACTCATGCGGCTGATTTCGAGGTAGGCGGAGACGACCTTGTCGCGGATGGCGATGGTCGTCTGCAGGGCCTGCTGGGCGCTCATCACCGCGTCGACCACCTGGCGTGTGTCGGCGTCGCCCCGCAGCGCCTGGATCGATACCTGTTCGGCATTCTGCAAGGTGTTGACGGTCTTCGACGCCGCCTGGCTCAGCGCCTCTGCGAAGGAGGTGCCGACGGTGTCGGTCGCGGCCTGCGGCGAAACGATGCCCTGCAAGGCGCCGGTCGCCGCGTCGGCGCCGTCGGTTGCCGGCTTGAGCTGGAGCGCGCCAATGTTGCCGATGCCGCTGATCATTGCTGGTTCCTCATCAGGTCGATGGTCATGGAAATCAGGTCGCGCGCCTGCTTGATGACCTGCAGATTGGCCTCATAGGAGCGGTTGGCCTCGGTCATGTCGGCCATTTCGATCAGCACGTTGACGTTGGGCATCTTGACGTAGCCCTTCTCGTCGGCGGCTTCGTTGCCGGGCTGGAACTCGATGGGAAAATCGGAGGGATCGCGCGCCACCGAGCTGACCTCCACGAGCTGGCCGCCGGTCGAGCGGTCGAGTTCGGAAGCGAAGCTGATGGTTTTGCGGCGATAGGGGTCTGCGCCCGGCGCCGTGCCGGTCGATTGCGCGTTGGCAAGGTTTTCCGACACCACGCGCAGGCGCTCGGACTGGGCGCCCAGGCCGGACGCGGCGACTTTGAGAGCTGCGGTCAGCGCGTCCATGGTCAGCTCTTCACCGCCATCATCATCATGGAGTGGAAGGCTTTGACGATCGCGGTGTTGAGCTCGAAGGAGCGGCGGACCTCACCGGCCTTCATCAACTCGTCTTCCACCACCACGCTGTTCTTCGACGGCATGATCGAGCCGGTGCTTTCCTCCGGCTTGATGCTGAAACCAGCATTCGTCGCCTCGCCGCCGAGATGCCCGGCCTGGGTGGCCTGCAGCGACACCGCGGTGCGGTCGAGGACCTTCTCGAACGGCTCGACATCGCCCGCCGTGTAGCCCGGCGTGTTGGCGTTGGCGATGTTGGACGCAATGGCCGACTGGCGCACGGCCAGCCACTGCGACTGCTTCGTGGCGAGATCGAAAAGGTTGACGGGCTCCATGGGAATCTCCGGACGGGGTTCCCAGAGACTAGGCCGCCAGTCTTGCGCGGACCTTGCGCGGGGCCGGCATGGCGCAGCGCCGCGCGACCGGCCCGCGCGCCGCTATCTGGAGAGGTCGATCACCTGGTCGGTGCTGGTGACCATGACCCATTTGCCGCCGCGTTGCTCAATCGACGAGACGATGCTGGAATCCGGCAGCTTTGAGCCGCGCTGGACGATCCACAGGCCGGCGTCGTCCTCGATCATGGCGCGGCCGTTGGCAACATGCACCATGCGGAACTTGGGATCGGCCGGAAAGGGCTGCTGGTCGACGCCCGGCGCCTGGGCGGGATCCTCGGGGTCCTGCAGCGTGCCGGTGGCGAACAGGTCGACATCGGGAACATCCTTGGCCGTCAGCGGCTGGCCGGGATTTTCCATTTGCGAGCCGCCGCTGACGCGTCCGGCATTGGTGCCGCTGCCGCCGAACTTGATGGCCTGCACGCCGAACTGTTCCTGGTTGAAGAAGATGTACCAGGGAAACAGCGCGCAGATCAGGCCGAGCGTGACGCCGAGCGCGGCGACGACGAAATCGCTGCGCCGGTCGGGCTTCTTGCCCAGCCGCGGGAATTCAGCCTTTGGCGGCGTGGGCCATTCCGTGCGCGGGAACAGGTCATCGATCAGCGAATCGCGGCTGGCCTGTATCGTCTCGGCGGCCTCAACCCGGGCAGCCGCGGGCAAATCATCCCCGGCGGTCCTGGCAGGCCCGGCGGTCCTCGGGAGGGCGGGCTTCGCCGCCTTGGCCAGGACGGCCCCGGTCTTGGCCGCGACCTTGGCGGCCATGGCGCGCGCGGCCTTTGCTGTGGCGGATCGTGCTTCCTCGGCCAAGGCGTCTTCCTTGGCCCTGGCGTCGTCGATCATCTCGCGCAGCAGGCGCTCGGTATATTGGCGCTCACTCTCCTGCATCGCCATTCTGCTTTCCCTTCAGGTAGCGGGCGAGGTCGGCGAACGGATCGACGGACGCGCGGTCCTTCGGCGACTGCGTCAGCGCCTCGTAGATCAGCGGCACCTGGCGCACGGCGATGTCGAGCTCGGCGTCGGCGCCGCCATGGTAGGCGCCGAGCAAGCGGATGTCGCGCGTGTCCTCGAAGCGCGAGATCATCGACTTCAGCCTGGTCACCAGCATCCGCTGCTCGGCGCTCCAAGCCTTGTCAGCCAGGCGCGAGATCGACGACAGCGGATTGACCGGCGGATAGCGGCCCTGTTCGGCGATCGCGCGATCGAGCACGACATGGCCATCGAGGATGCCGCGCACGGAATCGGCGACCGGGTCGTTGTGGTCGTCGCCGTCGACCAGCACCGAAATGATGGCAGTGATCGACCCCCTGCCTTTGACTCCGGGGCCCTCGGCGCCAGGTCCGGCGCGCTCGAGCAGCTTGGGCAGGTCGGTGAACACGGAAGCCGGATAGCCGCGCGCGACCGGCGGCTCGCCGGTTCCGGTCGCCACCTCGCGCAGCGCATGGGCAAAGCGCGTGATCGAATCCAGCACCAGGAGCACGCGGTGGCCCTGGTCGCGGAAATGCTCCGCGACGCGCATGGCGGTGTCCGGCGCGCGCCGGCGCATCATGGCGCTCTCGTCGCTGGTCGCAACCACGGCCACGGTCTTGGCCATGCTTTCGGCGCCGATCGTGTCCTCGAGGAATTCGCGCACCTCGCGGCCGCGCTCGCCGATCAGGGCGACGACGACCGTATCGAAGGCATCGGCGCCGGCCAGCATGGCGAGCAGCGTCGACTTGCCGACGCCGGAGCCGGCAAAGATGCCGAGACGCTGGCCGAAACAGAGCGGCGTGAAGATGTCGATGACCCTGACCCCGGTCATGAAGGCGGTGCCGACGCGCTGCCGCGCCATGGCGCCCGGGGTCGTGGCATCCTCGCCCGGCGTGGATGCGGGCCTGACCAGCGGCGGGCCGCCGTCGATGGCGCGGGTCAGCGCGTCGATGGCGCGCCCGCGCCACGAGCCATGCGGCGTCACGGCCAGCGGTCCGCGGCGAAACACGGCGTCGCCTATGCCGGCGTCGGCACTGCGCTCGAAGGGGGCCACAACCACCTCGTCGCGGCCGATTTTGACGATCTCGCCGCGACGCGTGCCGGCATGGCCGCGCTGCTCGACGATGTCGCCCAGCCTGGCGATGTCGGAAAGGCCGCGCACCTTGTAGTGGGTCGGCGAGATCTCGGCGACGCGACCGCCGCGCCGGAGAAGGGACTCGGCGCGGTCGAAGCGGCGCAGGACGCGTTCCAGGGCGGCAAGCCGGTCGGCAGGTGCTGCTTCAGGCTGCTTTTCAAGGGCGCGCAGCGAGGGTGGGCTGGTCGACATGCCTTTACTTGGAGCCGAGCGTCTTGATCGCGTCGTCGGTCGTCGAATCGGTCTGGCGCATCAGCGCCGCCGTATTCTCGAAGGCGCGCTGGACCATGATCAGCCGGGTCATTTCCTGCACCGGATTGACGTTGGATTCCTCGAGGAAACCCTGCGCCACGCCGACATCGGAGCGATCGGTCACAGGTTCAGGCGTCCGCGCGGGCACGATGCCGGAATTGCCGTAGCGGACGAAATTCTGCCCTGGGTCGAAATTGTAGAGGCCGATGGCGCCGACCAGCTGGTCGTTCTGCCTGAGCGAGCCGTCGGCGCCGGCCTTGGGCGGTCCGTTGCGAGGGTCGAGCTGGATCGGCGCGCCGCCGCCGTCGAGCACCGGATAGCCTTCGATCGACATAAGCTCGCCGTTCTCGTTCATCGAGAAGCGGCCGTCGCGGGTCATCACCGTGCCGCCCGGCGTCTCGATGGCGAACCAGGCATCGCCCTGGATGGCGAAGTCGAAAGGATTGCCGGTCTCGGTCATCGAGCCGTGCGCCGTCGAAAGATAGGTGTTGCCCGAGGAGGCGAAGGAGACCGACTTCGGCCCGGTGCCGGAGACGACATCCTCGAATTTCACGCCGGTGGCGCGAAAGCCGATGGTCGAGGCATTGGCGACATTGTCGGCGATGGTGTCGAGCCGGCGCTCGAGCGCGATCTGCGAGGAGAGGGCGACGTAAAGGCTGTCCTGCATGGTGTTCTCAGAATTTCAGTTTCTGCATGGCCATCATCAGATCGGTCGAGATGCCGACCGTGGTCGGCTGGGAAAAGAGCACGCTGACCGATGTCGTTGCCGTCGAGGTCGGGTTGTTGATCTCCCACAGGCTGGTGAAGCGGGTCAGGAACTTGTTCAGCTTGTCGGTGTCCTTGAAGTCGGCGATGTCGAGCTTCTGCTCGAACAGCTGCGCCTGCTTGTCGATGTCGGCCGAGGCGAAGGAATCGGGCAGGCCGAGGGCGGTGCGCACCACGCTGGCAAGCGCAGTGTCGGCCAGCACGTCGTACCAGTTGGTGATGTCGGGCGCCTTGCGCTGGAAGTAGAGTGCCAGCCGCACGCCTTGATTGGTCTCGCCGGCGTTCTCCTCCAGGGTCTGGTGCATGTATTTGTCGACCGCGCCTTGCTGGGCGGAGGGAAAGAGTGTGGCGGTCGAGCCGTAGGCGGCAAAGTTGAACGCCTTGACGAAGGCGGCGTAGCGCTTGTCACTCAGCTTGTTGGCGAAGCTGTCCGAATCCGAGACGCCTTCCTTGAGCGCCTTGACCATGAAAGCCTTGGCATAGGCCATGTCGCCCAGGCCGTATGCCTTCATGGCATAGGTGAACAGGCGGGTGTCCTTGACGAAGTCGTCGATGGTTTTGATGTTGCCGATATTGGCGAGATAGTAGTCGGTATCGCGCTTGACGACGGGCTGCGCCTCAACCTGGTCGATCGCCTTGGGGATGTCCTTGGCGATAAGCTGGTAGCTCGTATAAGTGTTGAACACGCTGTGCGCCTCCGGCCGAAGCTATTCCAGGAAAATACAGTCACTTCCTTGCGCGAAGCTGAATCGGCCCCGCAACCCGCGAGCCGGACCTCGCGGGGTTGAAGCCTCGTCGATTCAAGCCTCACACAAGGCACGTGGATTATCGGTTGGGACCTGCGGTGACATGCGGAAGGATCTTGCGTGGGCATTCTGATCGGACTGGTGGTGACGCTCGGCTGCGTCCTCGGCGGCTTTATGGCCATGGGCGGCCATCTGCACGTGCTGATGCAGCCCTGGGAAGCGGTGGTCATCTGCGGCGCGGCGCTCGGCACCTTCCTCGTCGCCAACCCGATGAAGACCGTCAAGGACACCGGCAAGGGCATTCTCGAAGCGTTCAAGCAGGCGGTGCCGAAGGAACGGGATTATCTGGAGACGCTCGGCGTGCTGCACAGCCTGATGCGCGAATTGCGCTCCAAGTCGCGCAGCGAGGTCGAGGCGCATATCGACAATCCGGAAGAGTCGGCGATCTTCCAGGCCTTCCCGACGGTGCTGAAGAACCACGACCTGACGCATTTCATCTGCGACTACTGCCGCATCATCATCATCGGCAATGCGCGCTCGCATGAGATCGAGGCGCTGATGGACGAGGAGATCCAGACCATCAGGACCGACAAGCTGAAGGCCTACCACGCGATGGTGGCGGTGGGCGACGGCCTGCCGGCGCTCGGTATCGTCGCCGCGGTGCTCGGCGTGGTCAAGGCGATGGGCGCGCTCGACCAGTCGCCGGAAATCCTCGGCGGCCTGATCGGCGCCGCACTCGTCGGCACCTTCCTCGGCATCTTCCTGTCCTATGCCGTCGTCGGCCCGGTCGCCACCAAGATCAAGACCGTGCGCGAGAAGAAGAACCGCCTCTACATCATCGTCAAGCAGACGCTGCTCGCCTACATGAATGGCGCGCTGCCGCAGGTCGCGATCGAATTCGGCCGCAAGACCATCTCGTCCTACGAGCGGCCGACCATCGATGCGGTCGAGCAGAGCACGATGAACACCGGCACGGGCGAAAAGAAAGCGGCCTGAGCATGCGTGAAGACAGACAAGGCCGCTCGCCATCATGACCAGTCCGGGCAGTCCGTCGCAGACCCGTTCCCTGATCATCGAACGTCTCGTCGGCGACAGCGGCGAGGCCGACCATGTCATCGGCGCCGGCCGGGGGATGGCCGAACGCGCCGTGCCGCTGCTGCAGAAGAGCCTTATCGGCGAACTCGGCGCGCCGGTCACCGTCGATCTGCGCGCGGTCGCGGTCAGCCGTGTTCCCGAGGCGCGCAGCGACGCCGGCGACACATTCGCCATGACCATCGTCGCCTCGCCGACCTCCTCCGATGCCATGACCCTGGTGCTCGACGCGCCGGGCATCGCGGTGATGGTTTGCGCGCTGTTCGGCGGCGACCCGGACGTGCCGGTCTCGCCGATCGAGCGCGAGCTGTCGCAGATCGAAACCGACGTGGCGACGACGGTGTTCCAGCTGGTCGCGCAGGCTCTCAATGGATCGGGCAAACGCTCGCTCGAATTGCGGCTGCCGGTGCAGCGGGCGATGTCGGGCATGGAGGCGAAGCGGCGCGTGCTGCGTGACGGGGCGTCGGTCCGCATGGTGTTCGGCATCTCGACGCCGACCGACAGCGGCACTGTCACGGTGATGATCCCGCAGCGCGTCCTGCTGGCGACTCGCGGCGGCGCTGCCGGCGCCCACGAGGACGATCACGCGGCCGGCTCCGACTGGCGCGCGCGCTTCTCCGAAGAAGTGATGCGCTCGGCGGTGATGCTGGAAGCGACGATGCCGCTTGCGCGGCTGACGCTCGGCG
>NZ_RZOS01000245.1:0-8473 GCF_004022605.1 Mesorhizobium sp. M4B.F.Ca.ET.089.01.1.1 | reverse complement strand
CCGTGCCCTCCGCATTCTCGCCCGGATCGGCTCCGCCGAAATCCGAGCCGGCGATGATCCGTCCCTCGGCCGTCTGGCGCATGTGCAGCCGCTCGGCCAGCACCAGCCCGTTGAGCAGCTTCTTGTAAGGGCGCGAATGGACGATCAGCCCGGGCGGTGTTTCGATCGGCAGCTTGACCCCGACTGTTTCGGCGATCCCCGGAGCTCCGGCGCCGGCCGCGATCACCACCTCGTCGGCGGTAAGCTTCTCGCCGGACATCTCCACGCCCGTGACCTTGCCATTGGATCGCACCAGGGCGGTGACGGTTCCGGCTGCCAACTTCGCGCCGCGCCGCTCGGCATCGGCCAGCAGCGCCCTGGTGGCGGCAACCGGCTCGGCGACGCCTTCCTCCGCCACATAGAGCGCAAGCTCCGGAAGCTCGGGAAGATTGGGCTCGATGCGGGCCATCCGATCACGGCCGACGCGCTCGATGCCGTAGCCCCAGGAGGAATGCTCGGCCGCGTAAGCCTGGAGCCTGTCCGCCGGCATGTCCCAGCACAGGCCGCCGCACCAGGCGAGCGGCAGGTCGGACAGATCCTTCGCCAGCCTTGTCCATTCGGCCATGGCGCGCCGGCGCAGCCGGAAATAGGTCTCGGGGTTGCCCCAGCTGGCATTGATCCAGGCAAACGAATTGGGTGTCGCGACGCCACCCGCGCCGCTATCCGAAATCACCGTCACCCGCGCCCCGGCTCCCGTCAGATGCCAGGCGATCGAGGCACCGATGATGCCGGCGCCGATGACGATGACTTCTTTCGCGCTGCTCATGCCGGGCTCCATTGGGGTTTCCCGTCATGCCATCGCACCGAGCCAACCTCAAGCGAGAAGGCGTCTATGCGCTACCCAAGCGCCTCTCTCTTGGCGCCGGCGAGCAGCCCTTTCAACTCGTCGTACCGCCGCATGAGGCGCGGCGAGTCGACTTTCTTCGCGACCGCGAGCACCGTGCCGAGCTCCAGCTCCGCGCCGGTGCGGTCACCCAGCCGGATGAGCAGCGCCGCGAGCGAAAGCCTGGCATCCGCGCAGCTGGTCGGCGAGCCGATCTCGGCCCAGCGCGAGCATGCGGTCTGCAGCTCCCACGCCGCTTCCACAAGGCGATCTTCCCGCATGAACAGTTCCGCCTTGGCCTCGGCAGTCAGCGCCCGGATCGAGGCCATCGGCCAACGGTGCGGCTCGCTTTCCAGTTCGGCGATCACCTGCTTCGCGCGCTCCAGCCGATCGGTCCGCGCCGCCACCTTGGCGAGCGTGGCAAGGACCATGCCGCGCCGCTGCAGGGTTGGCCAGCGATTCCCAACCAGGGACCGCTCGAGCGCGCTGAAAGCGGCCTCCGCCTGTCCCTGCTCGAGCTGCAGCAACGCAAGGCCGGGCTGCGGGTCCCAGCCCGCGGCGTGGGACGCGCGATAGGCTGTTTCTGCCTCGACGAAATCGCCGGCGGCAAGATGAATGTCACCCAGGACGCGCAGCGCATCGCCAGTGGCCCAAGGCGCGTCGAGCGCAAGCTGGTCGAGCGCGGCACGCACCAGCGTCTCCGCCTCTTTCAGCGTGCCATGGACGCCGAGCACCTCGGCCCGATGCAGCCGGCACGAGCCCGTGAGTTCCTCCAGCCCGTGTCCTCTGCACCAGCCCTCGTAGCTGAGGGTCCATTGGTTGGCTCTCGCCCAGTCGCCGAAATTTCGGCAGGCCCAGAGAATGTTGCAGTAGAGGATACCGCCGACGATCGGGTCGACATCGCTGGAGAGACCAAGGGCTGCGGCAAAATCCTGGTCTTCCTGCCCGGACCTTGTTTCCCCAAGGCAAAGCTTGAAGAAGCCGCGATAGATGAGACCGAGCGACTCGACGACCGGATCCTCGAGCTGCTTGCCGACCTCGAAAGCCTGCTCGGCGAGCGCAAGCGCGTGCTCCGGCTCGGCTTCCGCGCCCTTGATGCGCGCGCCCATCCAGCACCAGAGGCCATGCTCCCTGCTCTCGGTGGCGCCATCGATCAACTGCGCGGCACGCTTATGCCAGCCATTGGCGGCGGCAAGCTCTCCTCTCTCCAGATGGATCATGGCAAGGGTGATTGCCGGAGAAGCCGCGCGCAGGCGTTCGCCGGCGACGCCGTACTCCGTCACCGCGCGCGCCAGGAGCGGAATGGCTTCCGCCGGCCGTCCCATGCACTCCAGTGCCAAGGCCCATTCTTCGAGATCGGCCGTCAACAACTCGTCGGTGGAGTCTGCTTCGGCGAAGGAGGCCGCGGCCTCACGCCATTTTCTGGCCGCAACGGCCGCGCGTGCCAAAAGGATTGGCGAGCCGGGGCTCGAAGGCTTGCTCACCTCGCCGGCCGGAACGATCTTGTTTTCCGGAGCGGCAGGTGAATCCAGGTAGATCCGGTAGCCAAACCGGGGCAGGTTGCGCAGCGCCGTTTCAATTCCGCCCTGGCGAAGGATGCTGCGAGCGAGACTCGCCACGCGCTGCAGCGAGGCCTCCGTCACCGTGACGCCCGGCCACAGCGTTTCGAGCAGTTCGTCCTTGCTCAGCGCCCGCTCCTGATTTCGCAGCAGCATGGCGAGGAAGTCGAAGACCAGCGGCTGCGCCTCGACCTCCCTGCCGGCGAGGCGAAGGGCACGGGATTCCTCGTTCAGCTCGAAGTCGCCGAAGCAATAGACCCCCATCGGCAGCATTCCCTCCAACGACAATGGGCAAAGGATCAGGAGAAGATAAGCGCGGCGTAAGGACTGTCGGCCGCCCCTCCTGTCATTCTTCCCGTGCCTGGCGAGCCAAGCGGCACTTTAGCCCAGCAACCCCAGGCATGTCACCGGCAGCGACCTGGTCGGGCCGCCAGCCGGCTTTTGAAGCCAAGATGAGGAGACTACGACAATGCAGAAGTACATCATCGAACGGGACATTCCCAAGGTCGGCACCTTTGAGCGCGAGCAGCTCCGCGACGCGTCCAAGGCCTCGAACGCCGTCCTCGCCGAACTTGGTCCCGAAATCCAGTGGGTGGAGTCGTTCGTCACCGACGACAAGACCTTCTGCCTCTATCTCGCCAAGGACGAGGCGATCATCCAGCGCCACGCCAAGATGAGCGGCTTCCCGGCCACCAAGATCACGCAGGTGAAGCGCCTGTTCGATCCGACGACGGCGCACGCCAGCGCCTGACGGGGAGGCACGGGTGGTGAAACTCTTCGCAAATCTCGTCCTCGGCACGGCGTTGTCCGGCGCCATCTGGGCCTCCGCGCTCGCCTGCGGCACCGCGGATGCCCATGATACGCCGGATCCGGTGCTCAACCGGTCTCGGGAAATGGCGGCCAGGTACGTCAACATCGAGGTCGCCAAGGCCGAAGGCTACCAGCAGCTCTTCGAATGCACGACACATGATGAGCACGGCACGATGGGGGTCCACTTCATCCATCCGGGCCGTGCCGGCGATGGCAAGCTCGTGCTCGCCGAGCCGGACGTGCTGACCTACGAGCCGGAGCCGGACGGCTCCACGCAGCTCGTCGGCATGGAATACATCGTCTTCGAGAAGGACTGGAAGGGCAAGGGCGTTCCCGAGTTCCTCGGCCGCACCCTGCAGCGCAAGACGACCGTGGGCGTCCATCCGGTGGACCCCTACTACGAGCTGCATGTCTGGCACTGGCGGCACAATCCGGCCGGCATGTTCGCCGACTGGAACCCCTATGTGAGCTGCGCCAACGATCAGTCCTGACGCAGCCAAGACCCGGCACCGCATCGGGAGGGTCATTGCATGGCCCTCCCGATCTCCCATCGTTCAAACAGAAGGAAACACGACAATGTCATCCCTTGAAGAACTGGAATTCACGGTCGATCGGCCCTTCGGCTGGCGCTTCTTCGTGACGGCCATCGATCGTTTCGGTATCGGAGCCTTCGCCCGCATCATCCGCATTCGCAGGGACCGGGCGCGGCTTCACGAATTTCCGGACCACCTGCTGCGCGACATCGGCATCGATCGCTCCGAGATCGCGTTGGTCACCCGCTACGGCAGCAAGGATGGTCGCGGCTGGCTGTGGAACTGATCTGCGCGGCCGATTTCCGGTCGCCTCGGACCGATCGGCCCGAAACTGTCGACAGGCCGGAAAAGCGCTGCTAGAAGCCCGCGCCACAGACAGGATTCCACGACTTGGCAGAAGACATCGAAAACGCGGTATCGCGCCGTCGCACCTTCGCGATCATCGCCCACCCCGACGCCGGCAAGACCACGCTCACCGAAAAGCTGCTTTTGTTCGGCGGCGCGATCCAGCTTGCCGGCGAGGTCAAGGCCAAGAAGGACCGCATCCAGACCCGGTCCGACTGGATGAAGATCGAGCGCGAGCGCGGCATTTCGGTCGTCACCTCGGTGATGACCTTCGAGTATGAGGACAATGTCTTCAACCTGCTCGACACGCCCGGCCACGAGGATTTCGCCGACGACACCTATCGCACGCTCTCGGCGGTCGACTCGGCCGTCATGGTCATCGATGCCGCCAAGGGCATCGAGCCGCGCACGCTGAAGCTGTTCGAAGTCTGCCGGCTGCGCGACATCCCGATCATCACCTTCGTCAACAAGATGGACCGCGAGAGCCGCGATCCCTTCGAGATCCTTGACGAGATCGAGCAGAAGCTGGCGTTGGACACCGCGCCTGTCACCTGGCCGATCGGCCGCGGCAAGACCTTTTCGGGCACCTACCATCTGGCGCTGAACGCCGTGCGCAAGAGCGATGACGAGAAGGAGCGCACGCCGGTCAACGGTCCCGATTCCAACCGCGTTGCCGGGCTGCTGCCCGACAATGAGCGGGAAGCCTTCATCGAGGAGCTGGAGCTCGCGCGGGAAGCGTGCAGACCCCTCGACATCGACGCCTTCCGCGAGGGCCATCTGACGCCGGTCTATTTCGGCTCGGCGCTGCGCAATTTCGGCGTGCGCGACCTGATCGAGGCGCTCGGCGCCTTCGGGCCGCCGCCGCGCGCGCAGGAGGCCGACAGCCGCAAGGTCGAGGCGACGGAGGAGAAGATGACCTCCTTCGTCTTCAAGATCCAGGCCAACATGGACCCCAACCACCGCGACCGCATCGCCTTCGTGCGCGTCTGCTCGGGCAAGCTCGAGCGCGGCATGAAGGCCAAGCTGGTGCGCACCGGCAAGCCGATGAGCCTGTCGGCGCCGCAGTTCTTCTTCGCCCGCACCCGCGTCACCGCCGACGAGGCCTTCGCCGGCGACGTCGTCGGCATCCCCAACCACGGCACGCTGCGCATCGGCGACACGCTGACCGAGGGCGAGGAGATCTTGTTCCGCGGTGTGCCGAACTTCGCTCCGGAAATCCTGCGCCGCGTCCGCCTCGGCGATGCCATGAAGGCCAAGAAGCTGAAGGAAGCCCTGCACCAGATGGCCGAGGAGGGCGTGGTGCAGCTGTTCTCGCCCGAGGACGGCTCGCCAGCCATCGTCGGTGTCGTCGGCGCCCTGCAGCTCGACGTGCTCAAGGAACGGCTGAACATCGAGTACACGCTGCCGGTCGACTTCGAAATGTCGCGCTTTTCCGTCTGCCGCTGGATCTCGGCCGACGACAGGGCGGAGGTGCAGCGCTTCATCGAAGCGCATCGCGGCGACATCGCCCGCGATCTCGACAACGATCCGGTCTTCCTCGCCCAGCACGCCTTTTCGCTCAACTACGAAGCCGAGCGCTGGAAGGCGATCCGCTTCGCCGCGGTGAAGGACTACCAGGTCCGCGACAAGGCGGCGTAGTCACTCCTTTTTCCTTTCTCCCCGTTCACGGGGAGAAGGTGCCCGAAGGGCGGATGAGGGGCGGCGCCGGCGTTTGAGATTTCACTCAGCCTCGGGCCGCTTCTTCGATCTTGGCGATGTCGATCTTGCTCATCTCCATCATCGCCGACATCACGCGGCCGGCCTTGGCCCGGTCCGGGTCCAGAAGCAGCCGCGGCAACTGCTCCGGCACGACCTGCCAGGACACTCCGAACTTGTCCTTGAGCCAGCTGCATTGCGACGGTTCGCCTCCGCCTTCGATGAGCCTGTCCCAGAAATAGTCCACCTCTTCCTGCGTCTTGCAGTCGATCGACTGTGACATCGCCTCGTTGAACTTGAATTGCGGTCCGCCGTTGAGCGCCTGGAACTGCACGCCGTCGAGTTCGAACGTGGTCACCAGCGCCTTGCCTTCATCGGCGTGGCCTTCGGGCCAACGCATCACGCTCAGCACCTTCGAATTCTTGAAGATGGACACGTAGAAATTCATCGCCTCTTCGGCCTGATCGTCGAACCACAGGCAGGTGGTGATCTTTTGCATCTCGTGCTCCTCGGGTTGCTTCTTACGATGAAACGGCTGACTCCGGGAATGGTGCCATTCCGTGCCGTCTGTCCAAGGACGGCCGCGCGGCGCGCGATCCGACAATGGCATCGAATTTTCCTGGAAAATCTGGCGCGCCGCAAAATTGTGGCCAGACCAGGCTTCGGCGTCTATAACGCCTGCGACCTGAATTCAGCGCCGCCGCGCTCCGTACCGGGTGCAGCCAGCCAGCTAAGGAAAATCGCATGCCCGCCTATCGTTCCCGCACCACCACCCATGGCCGCAACATGGCCGGCGCCCGCGGCCTGTGGCGCGCCACCGGCATGAAGGATTCGGATTTCGGCAAGCCGATCATCGCGGTCGTCAACTCCTTCACCCAGTTCGTGCCCGGTCATGTCCATCTGAAGGATCTCGGCCAGCTGGTGGCGCGCGAGATCGAGAAGGCGGGCGGCGTCGCCAAGGAATTCAACACCATCGCCGTCGATGACGGCATCGCCATGGGCCATGACGGCATGCTCTATTCGCTGCCGTCGCGCGAGCTTATCGCCGACTCCGTCGAATACATGGTCAACGCCCATTGCGCCGACGCCATGGTCTGCATCTCCAATTGCGACAAGATCACCCCCGGCATGCTGATGGCCTCGCTGCGCCTCAACATCCCGACCGTCTTCGTCTCCGGCGGACCGATGGAGGCCGGCAAGGTGGTGCTGGCCGGCAAGACGCAGGCGCTCGACCTCGTCGACGCCATGGTCGCGGCCGCCGACGACAAGATCTCCGACGAGGACGTCAAGGTCATCGAGCGCTCGGCCTGCCCGACCTGCGGCTCGTGCTCGGGCATGTTCACCGCGAATTCAATGAACTGCCTGACCGAGGCGCTCGGCCTGTCGCTGCCCGGCAATGGCTCGACGCTGGCAACGCACGCCGACCGCAAGCGCCTGTTCGTCGAGGCCGGCCATCTCGTCGTCGACCTCGCCCAGCGCTACTACGAGCAGGAGGACGAAAGCGCCCTGCCGCGCAGCATCGCCTCCAAGGGCGCCTTCGAGAACGCCATGGCGCTCGACATCGCCATGGGCGGCTCGACCAACACGGTTCTGCATATCCTGGCCGCGGCGCACGAGGGCGAGGTCGACTTCACGATGGAAGACATCGACCGGCTGTCGCGCAAGGTGCCGGTGCTCTGCAAGGTGGCGCCGGCCAAGTCCGACGTGCACATGGAGGACGTCCACCGCGCCGGCGGCATCATGGCCATCCTCGGCCAGTTGGACAATGCCGGGCTGATCAACCGCGACCTGCCGACCGTGCATACGGCGACGCTTGGAGAGGCGCTCGACCATTGGGACATTTCCCGCACCTCCAGCCAGAACGTGCGCGACTTCTTCCTCGCCGCCCCCGGCGGCGTGCCGACGCAGGTCGCCTTCAGCCAGGACCGCCGCTGGGACGACCTCGACACGAACCGTGAAACGGGCGTCATCCGCTCGGCCCAGACGCCGTTCTCCAAGGATGGCGGCCTTGCCGTGCTGAAAGGCAATCTGGCGCTCGACGGCTGCATCGTGAAGACCGCCGGCGTCGACGAGTCGATCCTGAAGTTCACCGGCCCGGCGCGCGTGTTCGAAAGCCAGGACGCTTCGGTCAAGGCGATCCTCGGCAATGAGATCAAGGCCGGCGATGTCGTCGTCATCCGCTATGAGGGTCCGCGCGGCGGCCCCGGCATGCAGGAGATGCTCTATCCGACCAGCTATCTGAAGTCGAAGGGCCTCGGCAAGGCCTGCGCGCTGATCACCGACGGCCGCTTCTCCGGCGGCACGTCGGGCCTGTCGATCGGCCATGTCTCGCCGGAAGCCGCCGAAGGCGGGCTGATCGGCCTGGTCCGGGAAGGCGACACGATCGAGATCGATATCCCGAACCGCAAGATCCATCTCGCGGTCAGCGCAGCCGAGCTCGATGCCCGCCGCGCCGCCATGGCGGCGAAGGGCGCGGATGCCTGGAAGCCGGAGGAAAAGCGCAAGCGCAAGGTCACGACCGCGCTGCGCGCCTACGCCGCCTTCGCCACCAGCGCCGACAAGGGTGCGGTGCGGAAAGTGCCGGAGTAGGGTTAAGCTGCGACCCCTACCTCCCCCTTGTGGGGAGGTCGGACCGAAGGTCCGGGTGGGGGGCGGCGCCGACCCCCACC
>NZ_RZOS01000244.1:0-8573 GCF_004022605.1 Mesorhizobium sp. M4B.F.Ca.ET.089.01.1.1 | reverse complement strand
GGATGGCGGTGAACAGCGCCGCGACGCGGACCAGGCGCGGAATGGCTTCCCAGTTGGCTGCGACGAAGATCAGGATCGCGGCGCCGAACAGCAGCGCCGCCATCATCGCCAGGATCGACCCGAAGCTCAGCGACTTGCGCTCGTTGGCCTCGATATCGCGCACCAGCGCCTCGGCCGTCGGCGCGTCGATCAGGCCGGTCTGCCGCCATCGGGCGATGTCTGACCTGACCCGCGAAGCATAGCTCGCCATTTTCTTTCCCCCTGCCTCGGTCTTTTATTCGGCCCACCCGGTCAAACCGTTGACGCTACGGCATTTTCCGATTCGGGTTTCTTTATGTCGAAGCCGTGAACGCGCGTTAATGTTGCATTGCACAATTTGCATTGCTGCCATGCGCCAATGGCACTTTTAAATCGATATGACCCCACCTATTTTCTGTTCGTACACAAACGGAATGATCCGAACGAAAGACGAAACGAGCACTACCATGAACCTGATCCGCAACTACCGCAACTGGCGCCGCTACCGGGACACCGTCTCCGAGCTGAGCCGCCTGTCGAACCGTGAACTGACCGACCTCGGCATCAGCCGCAGCGACATCCACTACGTCGCTCGTAAGGCGGTCTAATCCTCTTCGGACCGCGAATGGTCCGAACCAGTTTTGAAGAAGAGAACGACAATGAACCTGATCCGCAACTATCGTAACTGGCGCGTTTATCGCGATACGGTTACCGAGCTGGGTCGTCTGTCGAATCGCCAGCTCCATGATCTCGGCATCGTCCGTGACGAGATCAAGATGATCGCCCGCAAGGCGGTCTAAGTACAAGAATTTCGCCAGGGTCGACCTCCTCCCCGACCCTGACGGATACGGCCAACCCTTACCTCCTCCCAAGGGTTGACCACTGAAACGGCGCCCGCCGGACCTCCTCCCCCGGCGGGCGTTGTTCCCGAAGCGAACGCAGTTCGTCTTCGAAGCGAACATAGTTCGTCTTTCGAAGCGAACATGGTTCGTCTTCCAAAGGTTTCGCCCCTTTTCAAACGGCGAAAGGAATTTCGTCAGAGCCGACCTCCTCCCCGGCGATGACGAATACGGTCGATCTTCACCTCCTCCCGAGGATCGACCCCCAAAACGACACCCGCCGGACCTCCTCCCCCGGCGGGTGTTGTGTTTCTGAGGCCGGCTTTGCCGCACTTCGGCCCGCCATCGGCCCTTTCCAGTCCTTCGCGCCAATTGCAATCGCGGCGTCAAGCGATTATTCCGGCGCCCATGAGCAACAATCCCGTTCACGTCATCGGCGGCGGCCTCGCCGGCTCCGAAGCCGCCTGGCAGATCGCTGAGGCCGGCGTTCCGGTCGTGCTGCATGAGATGCGGCCCGTCCGCGGCACCGATGCGCACAAGACCGATGGTCTTGCCGAGCTCGTCTGCTCCAACTCCTTCCGTTCCGACGATGCCGAAACCAACGCGGTCGGCCTGCTCCATGCCGAGATGCGGCTTGCCGGCTCGCTGATCATGAGCGCCGGCGACGCCCACCAGGTGCCGGCCGGCGGCGCGCTGGCCGTCGACCGAGACGGGTTTTCCGAGGCGGTGACCCGAAAGATCGAGGCACACCCGCTGATCACCATCGAGCGCGAGGAAGTGCCGGGCCTGCCGCCGGCGGACTGGGATGAGGCGATCATCGCCACCGGTCCGCTGACCGCGCCTTCGCTTGCCCAGTCGATCGCGCAGGCGACCGGCGCCGATGCGCTCGCCTTCTTCGATGCGATCGCGCCGATTGTGCATTTCGACACGATCGACATGAACACCTGCTGGTTCCAGTCGCGCTACGACAAGGTCGGCCCCGGCGGCACCGGCAAGGACTACATCAACTGCCCGATGGACAAGGACCAATATCTCGCCTTCGTCCAGGCGCTGGTCGACGGCCAGAAGACCGAGTTCAAAGAATGGGAAGGCACGCCCTATTTCGACGGTTGCCTGCCGATCGAGGTGATGGCCGAGCGCGGCGTCGAGACGCTGCGCCACGGACCGATGAAGCCAATGGGGCTGACCAACGTCCACAATCCATCGGTGAAGGCGTACGCCGTCGTCCAGCTGCGCCAGGACAATGCACTGGGCACGCTCTACAATATGGTCGGCTTCCAGACCAAACTGAAGCATGCCGAGCAGGTGCGCGTGTTCCGCACCATTCCGGGCTTGGAAAACGCCGACTTTGCCCGCCTCGGCGGCCTGCACCGCAACACCTACATCAACTCGCCGACGCTGCTCGATGCCTCGCTGCAGCTGAAGTCACGGCCGGGCCTGCGCTTTGCCGGCCAGATCACCGGCTGCGAGGGCTATGTCGAGAGCGCCGCGATCGGCCTGCTCGCCGGCCGTTTCGCCGCTGCCGAAAGGCTCGGCCATCAGGCCGCGCCGCCGCCACTCACCACCGCCTTCGGCGCGCTGCTCAACCACATTACCGGCGGCCACATCGTCTCGGACGATGAGCCCGGTAAACGCTCCTTCCAGCCGATGAACGTCAATTTCGGGCTGTTCCCACCGGTCGAGGCACCGAAGTCCGACGGCAAGCGGCTGCGCGGCAAGGACAAGATCGTCGCCAAGCGGCGCGCCATCACGGGGCGCGCGCTGGCCGATTGCCGCCAATGGCTGGGCCTGCCGGCGCAGGCAGAGGCGGCGGAATAACAGGCGCCGGTTGGCCTAAGGCGCAAAGTGGGATATTATCCTACTTCATGCCTTTTGGAGCAATCCCGTGGAAGCCGCCGAAAAACTCTCCGTCACCGTCACGCCTGCCATGGCGCGCATGATCCGCGAAAAGGTCGAGGACGGATCCTTCGGCTCGGCGAGCGAAGTGATCCGCGCCGCGCTTCGCGCCTTTCAGCGCGAAGAAGAGGAGCATGCAGAACGCATGGCGTCGATCCGGGCGCGGGTGAAGGCTTCGCTTGAGGACACGAGACCCGCGGTTCCGCTCGAAGAGGCAATCGAAAGAGTAAGAGGCCGGATTTCACGATTGGCACGAGACAAAGATGATTCAGCGTCTCGCCGTCGTTCTTAGGGAAGAGGCAATATCCGACCTCGAAGCCATTGCCGCCTATGTCCTTGATAGTAGCCGCAGCGAAACTACCGCCAACGGTTTTATCGATCGGATCAAGGAGCGTTGCCTGAGCATCGGTAACGCCCCTCGTGGTGGCCGGTCGCGCGACGACATCGTGCCGGGACTGCGAACTGTCCCATTCGAACATTCCGCCGTCATCGCCTACGTGATCGAGGACGATTTCGTCCACATCGTCAGGATTTTCTACGGCGGCCGCGACTATGAAACGCTGATGCGCGGCGACGAACCGTCCTAACTACTCCGCAGGCACGGCTGGCGCCGCAGGCAAGCCCGGCTTGCCCGCCTCGCCCGGATTTCGCCTGACATAGGCTGTTTTCAGCGTCTCCGACGTCTCGCGCGAGCCGTCGTGGCTCCAGCCGGGCGGCTGGATGAGGTAGTTCAGGCGCTGGCGCAGCGTCAGTCCCGGCATCAGCGCGTCCTTGAACATGCCGATCCATTCGTGGAAGGCCACTTTCAGCGGGTTGAAGGTGCCGATGTTCTTGACGATGCCGTAGCGCGGCCGGTCCTCCTCCAACTCCTCGACGAACGTGCCGAACATGCGGTCCCAGATGATCAGCGTGCCGGCATAATTGGCATCGAGATAGCGCGGATTGGTAGCGTGGTGGACGCGGTGATGCGAGGGCGTGTTGAAGATGAACTCGAACCAGCCCCACATCTTGCCGATCGCTTCGGTGTGGATCCAGAACTGCCAGACCAGGTTGAAGCCAAAGGTGAAGGCGATCACCGCCGGATGGAAGCCGAGCAGCACCAGCGGCGCCTGCAGCACGAACATGAAGGTGAAAAGCCCGGTCCAGCTTTGCCTCAGCGCCGTCGAGAGATTGTAGTGCTGGCTGGAATGGTGATTGACATGCTCGGCCCACACCCAGCGCACCCGGTGCGCGATGCGGTGGTAGACATAGTAGCGCAAATCGTCGAGCAGGAAGGCGGCGAGGAACACCCAGACCGACAGGCCGAGATTGAAGAAGTGGAACTGCCAAAGCCAAAGCAGCGCCCAGTAGGACACAACACCGAGCAGCAGCCCTGCAACGACGTTGCCGGTGCCCATCATCAGGCTGGTCAGCGTGTCGCGCGTCTCGAACGATCCCCTGGCGCGGCCTGTGCGCACCAGCCAGAGCTCGATCAGGATGGCGGCGACGAAGAACGGGATGGCGAGCTGGGTGACCTGCGGAAAATTGTAGTCGTCCATCACGCGGCCTCCCGGGTCCGATCATGGTCCTGCAATGCAGCCGCCACAGCTTTGGCGTCGGCCTCATCGGCAAAGGCGAACCGGCCGCCCTGCCAGGTGAAGTCGTTTGGCCTGATGGAGATCGAAAGCGGATCGTCGACGGTCAGGGCCAGGATGTCGCGCGGCGTGACGATGCGCGTCAGGAAGCAATCGCCGATGCTGCTGACGATACCGGCGCGCGCCGGCCCGAGGTCGAGGAATGCCGCCCGGCGGTCCGCCGTCAGACGCACCGCCGCCGGCTGTTCATCGGGAAAATCTTCGGCAAAACGCTGCAGCGCCTGATCCGTGCCGGCAAGCGTCGCGGTCGTGGTGCCGCCAGTGAAATGCACGGCAGCGACCGACAGCGCGATGCCGAACACGACAAGGGCGACCAGCACGGGCAGGCTCATGGAATGGCATCTCCTCCGGCGGCTTGCGCTTCTTCGACGCGAGTCCGACCGGCAGAACACCTAGCACGATTGACGTTTACGTCAAATGGCCGGCCAGCCTTTCGAGGCGCGACGCAGCAGCAGCCAGTGCCGGCGCAAAGCCGAAAGCCGCGCAGCGCCATCGAGCGGCGAGCGCCCTTCCATCTTGCCGAGATAGGCGCGCGTCAGCACCAGCGGCAGGAAGGCCGAGCGCAGCGAAGCCGGCAGCGCGGCGGCGCCGCGCTCGAAAGCACTGAGATGCTCGCGCGCCAGCGCGATCACCGCCGCCACCGCGCGCTGCGCGCCGGGGCCGCCGTCCGCTTTGACGAACTCTTCCGATGACGAGCCAGCCGCCGCAAGGATATCCGCCGGCACGAAGCATTGGCCGCGTCGACGATGCAGCGGCAACAGCAGCAGAAGGCCCGTGATCGCTTGGGCGCAGCCCGCCCTCCCAGCCAGTTCGGCGAAGCGCGGCGCCTCCTGGGGATCGAGCACCATTGCCGCAAGCTGTATGAGCGCAGCGGCGGTCTCGCCGCAATAGCCTTCGAGGTCAATGCGCGACGGCATCGCGTCGTCATAGAGATCGAAGATGCGAGCTTCGAGCATGTTGTCGAAGGCTGGCTTCGGCAGGCGGTTGGCCGCTATCGTTGCCCTCAGCGCATCGGCGATCGGATGGCCGGTCTCCGCATCGTTCTCTGCCGCGATGACATCGCGCCACCATTGCAGCCGTACCTCGCCGGGCAACGGCTCGTGGATACGGTCGCGAACGGACGCGATCTCTGCATTGAAGGCATAGAGCGAAAACAGCGCGTCGCGCTTGTCGGCAGGCGCGTAGAGCGCGCTGAGATAACGGTCATGGTCGGAAGCGCGCACCGCATCCATGACGATGTTGGCGGTATCGGCCACGTCAGTCGACGGCAATCAGCGCCGCGGCCACGGCGCGGTCTTCGGCGAGCAGGACATTGTAGGTCCGCACCGCCGCGCCGGTCGACATCGGATCGGCGGCGATGCCGGCTTCCTTCAATGCCGCGCGCAGCACCGCAGGCAGCGGCCGCAGATCCTTGCCGGTGCCAACCAGCACGATCTCGACCTTGCCGGCCTCGGCGAGCAGCTTGCTGAAGTCCGCCACCGTCAACGCCAGCGGATCGGCCGGCTCCCAGCCATGGATGCCGGACGGCAGGCAGAGCAGCGAGCCGCGATGCGACATATCGGCGAAGCGGAAGCCGCCATTGCCATAGGCCTCGATCGGCGCCCGGCCGGGGAAATGCGCCTCGCGGATGACGATGCCCTTGGCCACGGCCGCGGCGTCAGGTCGCCACGGCCTTGCCGTTCACCGGCTTCTCCTCGTCGGCGGACGTGGCCTGCGGCCGCAACTTGAACAGGATCAGCAGCGGCGCGGCGATGAAGATCGACGAATAGGTGCCGAACACCACGCCGAATAGCATCGCCATCGTGAACGAACGGATCACCTCGCCGCCGAACAGCACCAGCGCGAGCAGCGCCAGGATCGTCGTCACCGAGGTCAGCGTCGTTCTCGACAGCGTCTCGTTGATGGCGTTGTTCAACAGCTGCGGCAGCGGCATCTTCTTGTATTTCCGAAGATCCTCGCGGACGCGGTCGTAGACGACGATGGTGTCGTTCAGCGAATAACCGATGATGGTCAGGATTGCCGCCAGCGACGACTGGTTGAATTCCAGCCCGGTGATGACGAAGAAGCCGATGGTCATCACCACGTCGTGCACGGTCGCGATGATGGCGCCGACCGCGAACTGCCATTCGAAGCGGAACCAGACATAGACCAGGATGCCGAGCAGCGCGATCAGCATGGCGATCGTGCCCTGCTTGGCGAGCTCGCCCGAAACCGTCGGTCCCACCACTTCGACGCGGCGGAAATCATACTGGTCCTGCAGCTCGCCGCGCACCTTGTCGATGACGGTCTGCTCGGCGTTCTCGCCACCCTCCTGGGTGCCGACGCGGATCAGCACGTCGTTCGGCTCGCCGAACTGCTGCACCTGCACTTCGCCGATGTTGAGTTCGGTCAGCCTGCCGCGGATGTCGGCGAGATCGGCATTGCCGCTCTTGGACTGCACCTCGATCAGCGAGCCGCCCTTGAAGTCGATGCCGTAGTTGATGTCGACGGTCATGAACAGCACGACCGACAGGATCGACAGCAGGCTGGAGAGCGCGAATGTCCAGCGGCGGATGCCCATGAACGGGATCTTCGTGCCGGGCGGAATGAAGGTCACCGGAGCGCGCGGCAGTTCCTTCGGCCGCGCGCGGCGCAGCCAGATCGACACCAGCAGCCGGGTGAAGGTGAAGGCGGTGAAGACCGTGGTCAGGATGCCGATGGCATAGGTGATGGCGAAGCCCTTCACCGGCCCGGTGCCGAGATAGAACAGCACCACGGTCGCGATCAGCGACGTCACGTTGGAATCGACGATGGTCGCCAGCGCCTTGGTGAAGCCGGTATCGATCGCCTGGATGACCGAGCGGCCGGCCCGCCGCTCCTCTCGGATGCGCTCATAGATCAGAACGTTGGAGTCCACCGCCATGCCGATGGTGAGCACGATACCCGCGATACCAGGCAAGGTCAGCGTCGCGCCAAGCAGCGACAACAGCCCGACGATCATCGCCACATGCACCGCAAGCGCGATGTTGGCCAGGAAGCCGAGGAAGCCGTAGGCGACGAACATGAAGGCGACCACGAGGATCGAGCCGATGATGCCGGCGACCTTGCCGGCATGGATGGAGTCCTGCCCCAGGCCCGGACCCACCGTGCGCTCCTCGATCACCGTCAGCGTCGCCGGCAGCGCGCCGGCGCGCAGCAGCACGGCGAGGTCGTTGGCGCTCTGGGCTGTGAAATTGCCGGAGATCTGGCCGGTGCCGCCGAGGATCGGCTCGCGGATCTGCGGCGCCGAGATCACCTGGTTGTCGAGGATGATGGCAAACAGCTTGCCGACATTCTGCGCCGTCGCCTGGCCGAAGCGGGTCGCGCCCTTGGAGTCGAAGCGGAAGGAAACGACCGGCTCGTTGTTCTGCGAATTGTAGGTCGCCTGCGCATCGACGAGGTTCTCGCCCGATACGATGACACGGTTCTCGATCAGATACGGTACCGGCGGATCGTCCTGCGAATAGAGGATCGAGGAGCCTGCCGGCGGACGGCCGTTGAGCGCGTCCTGGACCGGCATCGACTGGTCAACCATCTGGAACGTCAGCTTGGCGGTCTGGCCGAGGATTTCCTTCAGCCTTTGCGGATCCTGCAGGCCGGGCACCTGGACCAGGATGCGGTCGTCGCCCTGCCGCTGCACGATCGGCTCGGTCGTGCCGAGCTCGTTGACGCGCCGCTCGACGACCTCGATCGACTGCGTCAGCGCCGTCGAGGTGCGGTATTTGATGCCGGCGTCGGTCACCGTGAACTTGAGCAGGCCGGGCTCGGAATCGTCCAGCGTCATCTCCTGGACGGATCCGCCGGTGAAGAGACCCGCCGCCACCGGGTCGGTCAGCGGCTTCAGCACCTTCTTGGCGGCGTCAAGCTGGCTGGGATCGGTGATGCGGACCTGCACCGTGCGGCCCGATCCGGAAAGGCCGGTGTAATTGATCTTGGGGTTGGCGTCGCGCAGCAGCGTCCTGATCTCGTCGCGCGAGGTCTCCAGCCGATCCTTGATCAGGTCGTTCTGGTTCATCTGAAGCAGGATGTGTGAACCGCCCTGCAGGTCGAGGCCGAGCGTCATCTGCCGCTTCGGCACCCAGCTGGGCAATTGCGCCAACGTGCTGGCGGGGAAGAGATTGGGCGCGGCGAGGACCACGGTGGCGGCCACGGCCAGCCAGATCAGGAT
>NZ_RZOS01000243.1:0-8579 GCF_004022605.1 Mesorhizobium sp. M4B.F.Ca.ET.089.01.1.1 | reverse complement strand
GATATTCTCAAGAATGCCTTCTGCCATCTTCCTCCTCCACAAGTCTCAGTTCGACCGCTGACGGAGCGTTCGTAGATGTCAGAAGTTTCGTGACCTGGTCGTTGGCGGGCAGCGCTTCGCGCCCGCCTCGCCCCGTTACGGACAGGGCTGCGGCCGCGGCCGCGAACGCGACCCGGCCTGCGGTGTCGGCCCCGCGCGTCAATGCATGGGCATAGGCGCCATGAAAGCAGTCACCGGCGCCGGTCGAGTCGACGACGTCAACCCGGTGCGGGGGCAGGTGCCAGAGCCCTGTCTCGTCGCGCCCGCGATAGTAGACGCCCCTGCCGCCATCGGTCAGAACCACGGCGGACCGCGACGGCAACCATAGCGCATCGAGCATCTCGGCCGGCGATCGGCGGCCCGTGGCAGTCCGCGCAAAGGCGAGGGGAAGAATGAGATGGTCGCAGAGCGCGATCAGCCGCTCGGTGGCTGGGCCGCTGCTCCATTCGATATCGCCGAGGATCGCAACGCCGAGATCGCGAGCCCGGGCCACGACATCCAGCGACCGGATCGCGTAGCTATCGACGATCAGGACCGTCGCGCGGCTGAGGATATCGTCCGGAAAGTCCGGAGCGGTGCCCAGCATCGCATCGTCGTCATAGGCGATGAACCGCTCCCCATCCGAGCCGACGGTGATCCGCGAACGCACCGGGCGCGCTTGCGGGTGGCGCGGTGCGAATGCGGTTTCAACGCCGCTCGCAACGAGATCGCACAGCACCGGGTCGTCCGTGGCACTGCCCAGCCATCCGACGAACCCGGCGGTTCCGCCGAGCCGCGCGACGGCGGCAAGGGCCGTCGCGACATTTCCGCCGAAGGCGCGGGCACTTTGCAGAACCTTCCCCTTGCCCGCCGACAGCGGCTGATCGACATAGACGATGTCGTCGATCGCAATAGCGCCGAAGCCGAGGATCGAGGGGACGGTGGGCATCGTTCAGGCACCCGCCTTCGCCAGGGCGTCTTTTGCCGACAGGCCGTCATGGATGACGCCGCGAAAGGCAAGCGCTGCCTTCTGCGGATCGCCATGCCCCCAGAGATTGCGGCCGACCACGGCACCGCGCGCACCGGCACGGATGGCGTCCGCCGTCTGCTGAAGCGCGCCGAGCAGGGTATCGGTCTTCGGACCACCCGCGATCACAACGGGCACCGGGCAGGTCCGGACGGTCTCTTGGAACGACTCGAAATCGCCCGTGTAGCCGATCTTGATCACGTCGACGCCGGACTCGTAGCCGATGCGCGCCGCATAGGCGATCTCGTCGGGGGTGAAGACGATTTTCGCCCCGTCGGTGAAATCGCGCGGGTAGATATGCGCCACCACCGGCATGCCGTAGCGGGCCGCTGCGTTCACCGAATCGGTCAGCCAGCGTATGTACTTGCCCTCGGTCGCGCCGCGCACCGGAATGGCCACTGCCAATGCATCGGCCCCCGCGCGCACCGCATCCTCGGGCGTTGCGATCAGCTCGCTGATGCGATCGTCCGGAGTGAAGCAGCCCGCCTGGATCACCAGGGAAGCCTTGCCCGCATATTGCGGCCACAGATGGCGCGCGGTGCCAGGCTGGATGCTGACGTAGTCGGGTTTGCCCGCCATGACGCGCGCCAGCGCGCCCGGCAGGTCGGCAAGGCCGCCCTTGCGCACGTCGCCATAGCCGACGAAGTGGTCGACCGCGCCGCCGAAAAGGTTCCCCGATGGATGCGAGAAGAGGCGCGCAAGGCGCACCTTGGTTCCGAGGCTCATGAGTTCAAAATTCCCCAATCGGTTGTTTTCAAGATCCTGCTGCGTCAGCGTTTTCACATGCTCCATAAAATTTTTACGCGCGTCAAGAATTAAAATGTTGTATAGCGGCTTTCGATTGTGATCCATTGCTGGCGCCAGGGTGCGGCCAAGCCGTGGCCGCGTTGGGAGGTACGATCGAAAATGCACGGAAAATCAAAGACAAAGCTCGGCATCGGTGTCATCGGATGCGGCAACATCTCGATGACCTATCTGCGCAATGCGGCTCTGTTCGGCGGGATGGAGTTGCGCGCCTGTGCCGACATTTCCGCCGACATGGCGGCGCTCCGTGCCAAGGAATACGGCATCCGGGCGCTCGGCGTCGATGCGCTGCTGGCCGACCCGGACATCGACCTTGTCCTCAACCTGACGATACCGGCGGCGCACTTCGACATTTCGTTCTCGGCGCTTTCGGCCGGAAAGCACGTCTTCACCGAAAAGCCGCTGGCGACCTCGGCCAGCGACGGCCGCCGGCTGGTCGCCGAAGCAGCCAGCCGCGGCCTGCTGCTCGGCTCGGCCCCCGATACCTTCCTCGGCGCCGCCGGGCGGCGCGCGCGCCGCCTGATGGACGAGGGCGCCATCGGCCGCCCGGTGACCGGCACCGCCTTCATGATGGGGCGCGGCATGGAGCACTGGCACCCCAATCCGCAATTCTACTATCAGCCCGGCGGCGGCCCGGTCTTCGACATGGGCCCCTACTACCTGACGATGCTCGTCAACCTGCTCGGCCCTGTCGCCCGCGTCATGGCGATGGCGACACGCGGCCAGGAGGAGCGGCTGATCACCGCCGACGGTCCCTTCAAGAACACCAGCTTCAAGGTCGGCACGCCGACCAACATCCTGTCGCTGCTCGAATTCCGCTCCGGCGCCACTGTCACCTTCGGCGCCTCCTGGGACGTCTTCAGGCACTCCAACCATCCGATCGAATTGCACGGCACCGAGGGCTCGCTGAGACTCCCCGATCCCGACACGTTCGGCGGCACCGTCTCGCTGTCCGCGCGCGGCGCCGACTGGAAGGATTTCGAGAGCGACAGCGAGCTCTACGGCGCGCGCAACTGGCCCTATGCCGCGCCCGACCGCGCCAACTACCGCATGCTCGGTGTCGCCGATCTGGTCCGGTCGCTGTCCGAGGGCAGGAGGCCGCGAGCTTCCGGCGAACTGGCGTTGCATGTGCTGGAGATCATGGAGGCGATCCTCGCCTCCGGCGAGAGCCGCGGATCGGTTGCTGTCAATGGCACCGTCGACCAGCCGCCGCTTCTCGCCGAGGACGAGGCGACGAGCCTGCTGGCCTGACGGGAGGCCGCCCGATGACGACATCGCCCTCGACGGCAACCGGGCTCGATCCGCAAGCCCGCCACGTGCTCGATCTCGGCCGGCAGGCTGACGCCCCGCCGTTCGAGACCGGCACTCCCGAGGAGGCGCGCCGCGCCTATGACCAGGGCTTCCCGGAGCTGCAGGGAGAGCGCGAGCCGGTTGGGTCGGTCGGTGAGCGCACGCTCGCCGGACCCGGCGGATCGATGGTGGTAAGAGTCTATCGCGGGCAGGGGGCGCCGGCCCAGGCTGCTCCGCCGCTGCTCTATCTCCACGGCGGCGGCTGGGTGATCGGCAATCTCGACTCGCATGACGAGATCTGCCGCTGGTTCGCCAACATCGCGGCATGCGTCGTCGTTTCGCCCGCCTACAGGCTGGCGCCGGAGCACAAGTTTCCGGCGGCGGTCGAGGACTGCCGCGCAGTGCTCTCCTTCATGCGGGATGAGGCCGCCGCTCTCGGCATCGATGCGCGGCGCATCGCCGTTGCCGGCGACAGCGCCGGCGGCAATCTCGCCGCCGTGCTCAGCCTGCTCGCGCGGGACGACCGGATCCCGGTGACCGCACAGCTTCTGCTCTACCCCAACACCGATGCCGCGCAGACGGCGGACAGTTACCGACGCTTCGCCGAGGGTTTCGGCCTGACCGCCTCGACCATGGCATGGTTCCGCGATCAATATGTTCGCGACGCCGGCGACATCGACGACTGGCGCGTATCGCCGCTGAAGACGAAAGGCCTTGCCGGTGCCGCCCCGGCCTTCGTGGCCATCGCCGGCCACGACATCCTCGCCGACGAGGGCGAGGCCTATGCCAGGCGTCTCCATAACGACGGCGTGCCGGTGGTGCTCAAGCGCTGGCCGGGCCAGATCCACGGCTTCGTCTCGATGGGCCGCCACGGCCCGGCATCGCGGCAGGCTGTCGAGGCGGCGGTCGCCGCCTGGCGGAGCTTCGATCCCGGTTGAGCTGGGTCGGGTCGGTCGAGGTTCAGGTCACGCCGACTGGCGCATCACCAGCGTCGCGTCGAGATTGACCTTGGGCGCCACCGCCGTCCCGTCCTCGTTGAGCAGTCCCAGCAGCGTTTCGACGCTGCGCCCGGCCATGGCGGCGAAGTCCTGCGCCATGGTGGTGAGGCCGGGGCAGGTGTAGCGGCTGAGCGGATGATCGTCATGCGCCGCGACCCTGAGGTCGCAGTCCGCCTTGCGGCCGACCTTGATCCCCTTCGAGAAGGCGGCCGCCATCACGCCGAAGGCGAGACGATCGTTGTTGCACAGGATGGTCTTTCCCGGCAGGCCGCCACTGCCGAGCATCCTCTCGGTCTGTTCGTAGCCGATCCGCTCGAAATCCCAAGTGTAGTCCCTGGTATTGCCTATGACGATCGGCTCATGCCCGAGCCGCTTCATCGAGGCGACATAGCTGGCCAGCCGTTCGGGCGAGTTGTGGTTGACATGCGGGATGTCGAAATAGACCGGCGCGTCGCCCGATCGGCAGAGATACTCGACGATCGTCGCGACGCTCTGCGTGTTGTTGTTGCCGACGAAGGGCGTGCCGCCATCGAGATAAGTGTCGAAATAAACGATCGGGATGGCCTGCGTCAGCTTCTCCAGCGTGCGGTGATCGGAGCGCCGCCCGAGCGGCGCGACGAGCGCGCCGGAGACCTTCAAGGACAGGATGGTACGCGTCGCCTCGACCTCGAGCTCGGTCGAGCCGTGCGAGGAAATGACGATCGGCCAATAGCCTTCGTCGCGCAGCCGAAGCTCGATGCGGCTGACCATTTCCGAATAGAACGGGTCGGTCACCGTCGGCACGACGATGCCGATGCTGCGGGTGCGCTTGCGGTTGAGGTTGCGGGCGAACAGATTCGGCTGATAGTCGGAGGAGCGCAGCGCCTCCTCGATGCGCTTTCTGGTCGCCGGCTTGACGCTGGTCGGATCGTCGAAATATTTCGACAGCGTCGGTCTGGAGACGCCGCAGGAACGGGCGAAATCCTCCATCGTCTTGTGCGTCATCGCCATTCCAACCCTCGCGGCATGGATATCCAAACCTTTGGCCCCATGCGACTGCGCCGGCACCTACTTAGAGCGCGCCGGCGCGCACCTGCAAGGTGAAACTTTACAGACAAGTTTTCAAGTTTCAACGCGTTATGAGAAATTATTGCATGCGTAAATTTTGTGCAGAAGCGTGTGCAGCTTGCAGTGAGGGTAACGCCTAGAGCCGGGTGATTTCAGGTCGAATCGACCTGAAATCTGAATCCGGGTCTAGATCAAAGAAATAGAGCATGATGTCGTCCGAAAACCGCTTCACGCTTTTCGGCATCATGCTCTAGTAGACCGGCGTCGCCATATGCCGGGGCGCCGGCCATTCTTGCGTGATGCCGGGCTGTACCGGCCGCTCGAGATACGTCGACAGCACCACATAGCTGCGCGTCGAGGTGACGCCCGGCGTCTCGTAAAGCCGTGACAGCAATCCCTCGAGCGCGCGCGTGTCCTCGGTGCGGACCTTGAGCAGCATGCAGGTGTCGCCGGCCACCGTATGGATCTCCTCGACTTCGGGGAATTCGGACACCGCCATCAGCTCCGGCGTCTTGCCCCAGCCCCTGGTGTCGATATGCACGAAGGCTAGCAGCGGCTTCTTCACCGCTCTGGGATCGATGATCGCCGCCGTGGCGCGGATGGCGCCGCTGCGCTTGAGGCGCTTCACCCGCTCATGCGCCGCCGGCGGCGACAGGCCGACGCGATCGCCGAGCTCGGCGTAGCTGATGGTCGCGTCGTCGACCAGGATGCCTAATATCTTTCGGTCGATAGGGTCGATATCGCGGGCAGGCTGCCTGTTCCGCTGAATGCCATCTGTTTCTTCATCCATATCGGAATTCCTTATTGATGCCGAATTAAATACGGCCATTATGGGCATATGTCGAACAGTGATCAATCAGCAATTCTGGTGGCGGCGCCCCGGCCGCCGATCCCGGCGCTCGCCTATCTCCTGACCGGCTGCATCGCCGTCATCGGTTCCAACTCGCTGGTTCTCGGCCCGATCGCGCCCGCCGCGGCGACCTCGTTCGGGACGAGCGTGCCGGCGGTGATGAGCGCGGCCGCTGCCTTTGGCCTCGGCACCTCGGCCAGCGCGCTCTTCCTTGCCCGCTATATCGACCGGGTGGGCGCGCGCCGCATGCTGCGGGGCGCATTGCTGCTGCTGGCGCTGGCCCTGGTCGCCAGCGCGCTGGCACCGACGGTGACGGCGCTGGTCGCGGCCCAGCTGGTCGCCGGCATCGCCGCCGGCGTCGCCATGCCGGCGATCTACGCGAGTTCGGCGGCGATCGCGCCGCCAGGCCGTGAAAGCGGTACCATCGGCGTCGTGCTGACCGGCTGGACGCTCTCCATGGTGGCCGGCGTCTCGCTGTCGGCCGTGCTTGCCGATCTCGTGCACTGGCGCGCCGTCTTCGCCGCCGTCGCGCTCCTTGCCGCGACCGCCGTCGTCGGCCTGACAATGAGTTCGCTGCGCGACAGCAAGAAAAGCGGCCCGGCGCCTTCGCCGCTCGGCGCCCTCGCCGTTCCCGGCATCCTGCCGCTGCTGATCGCCTGCGGCGCCTTCATGACCGCCTTCTACGGCGTCTACGGCTACCTCGGCGATCACCTTCACCAGGGCCTCGGCGAGCCGGTCAGCGCCAATGGCCTGGCGGCACTCGCCTATGGTTTCGGCTTCGGCGCGGCGGCACTGCTCGACGGCGTCATCGACCGCCTCGGCGCCCGGCGCGTCATGCCGTTCGCCTGTCTGCTGGTGGCGGCCGTCTATGTCGCCATGGCCACCGCCAGCGGCAGCTTCGGCCTGCTCATGGCGACGGTCGCCCTCTGGGGCCTTGCCAACCATTTCGGGCTGAACGTCCTGGTGATGCGCCTGACCGCGCTCGACCCCACGCAGCGCGGCACCATCATGGGCTTGAACAGCTCCGTCACCTATCTCGCCGTCTCCATCGGCACCGCCGGCTTCGGCCCGCTCTATACGAGCCTCGGCTTCGCCAATTGTGCCGGGATCGCGGCCCTGCTGATGCTGGTCGCCGCTTCGGCGGCGGCATGGCGCTCGGCAGGCACTGCCCAGCAGTAAGCTTGCGTCCCTGTTCGATCCTTCGCTAAGGCTGGCAAATGGAACCGAACTGGACGAAGCGATGAAGACGACGCTTGAGACCACCGCCGATCCTTCGGCGCAGGAACTCGCCTTCCTCGGCGAGCAACTCACCGCCTTCAACGACGCCGATGTCGGCGCCTCGGGCCGAAAGTCGCTCGCCGTCTTCGTTCGCGACGAGGCTGGCAAGGTCGTCGCCGGCATCTCCGGCTACACCGCCTGGGGCTGGCTCTTCGTGCAATGGCTGTGGGTCGACGAGAGCCTGCGCGGCCAGCACATGGCGGGCCAGATGCTGCAGGCGGCCGAACAGGAGGCGGTGGCGCGCGGCTGCCACGGCGCCTGGATCGACACCTTCAATCCCAAGGCGGCCAGGGCCTATGAGCGCCAGGGTTACCAGCCGTTTGGCACGCTGCCCGATTTCCCCATCGGCCGCAGCCGCATCTTCCTGCAGAAGAGCCTGACTGCCGCCTGATCGGCGGTCCGGAACTGCGGCAAGCAAAACTCTACCCGGCGAGTTTCCCGCCGCGCATCGGCTGCGGCACGCCGGTCGTGCTCGGGAAACTGATCGGCAGGCCGCGCAGCACCCGCACCGCCAGGAACGCAAAACACTCCGCCTCGACCGCGTCGCCCTTCCAGCCCAGCGTCTCGGCTTGCACGGCTTCGACGCCGGCGCGGCTGGCGAGCATCGCCATCATCGTCGGGTTGTGGCGGCCGCCGCCGCTGACCACCAGCCGCTTCGGCCGATGCGGCAGAAGGTCGAGCGCCTTGCCGACGGCGGCGGCGGTGAAGGCGGTCAGCAAGGCTGCGCCATCCTCGGCGCCGAGGCCTTCGGCCATCGCGGCGGTGAAGTCGAAACGGTCGAGCGATTTCGGATAGGGCTTGGTCAGATAGGGATGTTGCAGCAGTCTGGCGAGCCGCGCCTCGTCGACCGTGCCGGCGCGTGCCAGCGCGCCGTCGCGGTCCATGTCGCCAAGCCCCTTCGCCTTGATGAAATCGTTGAGCGGCGCGTTGGCCGGTCCGGTGTCGAAGGCGACGACATTGTCCTTGCCGTCCCACCAGGTGATGTTGGCGACGCCGCCGAGATTGAGCACCGCCATGTCGCCGCTGGCATCCGCCGCGCGCAGCAGCGCGGTGTGATAGGCAGCCGCCAGTGGCGCGCCCTGTCCGCCGGCGCGCATGTCGGCCGAGCGGAAGTCGTAGGCGACCTTGGCTCCGAGGATCGAGTGCATCAGCTCGCCGTCGCCGAGCTGGCGGGTCTGGCCGAGCCGGCCGGCCTCCGGCGCGCGATGCAGCACCGTCTGGCCGTGGAAGCCGACGACGCCGATATCGGCCATGGTCAGGCCATGGC